>CANDMV010000024.1 GCA_947385875.1 uncultured Eubacterium sp.
TCCGCAAAGTGGGGAGTGCAGATCGCGGGAATGATTTTTCAAACACGCTCTAGGATGTAATAGTTCCTTTTTTATGATAAAATGCTATTGAATCGTAACAGTTCAGCCTTCGGCAGAACTGTTACTGAATCCAATCCATTGGAAGTCCGCTTCGCGAAGGATTGGATTCACTCTTGGCAAAATCTACACGTTCTTATATCATGCCCGCTGGGTACGTACTTTGCAGTTAATGCAAAGTACTGGGCAGAACTGTTACATTGAATCAACAGCTGCTATGAATGCAGCGTAAGGAGGATGCGGGTATGGGAAGGTATTTAAACAGTACAATTCCATTTGAAACGTGGAAACAAATTGTTGGTACTCGATTTTTTGTAGATAAAACGCTGCTTTTAGCAGATGTGCTAAACGCAGTTGAAATAGATGGGCAGCGGTTTTTATGTATTACAAGGCCGCGCCGTTTTGGAAAGAGCGTAATGGCAGGCATGTCGGCATCTCAATCAGCATAATGTGATTTTTATTGATTTTAGCAGAGCGCCGAGAGACTGCACCAGTTATAAGCAGTATATCGACCGCATTCAGGATGGAATCAATCAAGACCGAAAGGAGGCTTATCCAAAGCTTGGGATGGATGTGTCGGGCGCTGTCTGGGATAATCTATTCAATGTATTTGAGAAAACAAAAGAGAAGTTTGTCTTTGTGATTGATGAATGGGACGCAGTTTTCCATATGCCTTTTATCTCAAGGGAGCAACAGCAGGATTATCTGGTTTTCCTTAAAAATCTTTTGAAGGATCAGGTCTATATAGAGCTTGCGTACATGACAGGAGTACTTCCGATCGCAAAATATTCCAGCGGGTCAGAACTGAATATGTTCGTAGAATACGATATGACGGTGATGGAGCGATTCAGCAGCTACTTTGGTTTTACAGAACAAGAGGTTGACCGGCTCTATGATCTCTACGATAAGACAACGAAAAAGCCAAAGCTTACACGAGAAGGCTTGAGGGTTTGGTATGACGGATACCATACTGCATCTGGTGAACGATTGTATAATCCGTGTTCTGTTGTGTGCGCGTTGGCGAATAATCAGCTTGCTGATTATTGGACTAGTTCTGGGCCGTATGACGAGGTCTTCTTTTATGTAAAAAATAATATTGAAGATATACGGGACGATCTGGTTTTGATGGTTGCCGGAGGAGGAGTGGAGGCAGAAATTCGAAATTATTCTGCTGTGTCAATGGAGCTGAAGACAAAAGATGAAATATATTCGGCTATGGTGGTTTATGGCCTGCTTACATGTATGGAGGATCAGGTTTTTATACCAAATAAGGAACTGATGGATCAGTTTCAGGAGCTGCTTATGAATAGGGAATCTTTAGGGTATGTATACCGACTGGCTAATGAGTCAAAAAGAATGCTGGCAGCGATTCTTCGCGGGGATACGGATACTATGGCAGAGATTATGGAGTATGCTCACAATACGGAATCGCCTATTTTTTCCTACAATAGTGAGATTGAACTGTCAGCAGTGGTGAATCTGGTTTATCTGGCAGCTAGGGACAAATATTACATGGAGCGTGAGGATAAAGGTGGTAAGGGATATGTAGATTTTATTTTTTATCCGAAACGCAGGAACGCGGATGCACTGATTATCGAGTTGAAGGTGGACAGCACACCAGAGGAAGCAGTTATACAGATTAAAGATAAGAATTATGCGCTTAGATTCAATGGAAAGCTTGGGGAGAAACAAGCATATACTGGGAGTGTCATGGCCGTAGGAATCAGTAATAGTAAAAAGACGAAAAAGCATTCTTGTAAAGTAGACGTGTTATAAAAGATAAAACACTCCATCCGAGCAGAAATTAGAATTTATCACAGCCTGTTTCACGCCATTGCTGCGTTAAAGATCCATCACCGTCAAAATATTTCCTTGCACTGACGCGAATCAGACTGTACGAAACTCTAATATT
Source organism: uncultured Eubacterium sp. (assembly GCA_947385875.1). Taxonomy (GTDB): domain Bacteria; phylum Bacillota; class Clostridia; order Lachnospirales; family Lachnospiraceae; genus Eubacterium_J. The sequence continues at coordinate 1,970 of CANDMV010000024.1, forward strand.
TGTTGGAGCGCCAGCATCTTTTGGAGACTGTCCGCATTCGCTTACAAAACAATATGCATCTTCCGATACTGCTGCGGAGATACATGACAGATTTTCTGAAACGTCTGTGAAAAATAACTGCTCGAAGAAAAACCAGTACTGCCCGCGATTTCTTCGATACTGTAGCTGGTTGTTGTCAAAAGGTCTTTGGCAGCTGAAATCCGAACCTCCGTCAGATATGCGATCGGGGATTTCCCATAAAGCTCGGTAAACTGGTGGCTTAAATAGTATTTTGTAATATTGCAGTTATCAGCAAGCAGGTCTAGTGTAATTTTACTATGGTAATTGTCTTCGATATAACGTCTTGCCTTATGGCATTCACGGCTGCTGTTCTGCGGCTCCACGAGTTCATAGGACACATGATCCTTCCGGTAGATCAGCAGGATAAGGATGGCCAGATAATGCTGGCATATTTCCTCGTAACACGTCTTCTTGTTGTGCATTTCCCTAAGAATGCTTTCAAAGCAGAGGCGTATGGAGGAGGAATTCGCACTGGAGTTGACAACGCTGTATTCAGCGGGCCGGTCTGTGTTGATTTTTAGTCCCTCCACGCCCAGCACATAGTAATCTAACGGATCGGAGGAATTGGAAAATTCTGTGTGCAGAACTTGTGCGCCGATCAGGACAAGGCTGTCTGCTTTGACAGGGATTGTCTCATTTTCAATCTGCATATATCCGGTGCCGCTTTTGATGAAAAAGATTTCAGTAAAACGGTGGCTGTGTGGGTAGCTGGTCCAGTCGTCTTCAAATTTTGAGGAAGAGATGGACAGAAGTCTGAAAGAAAGTTCCGGGAGGGCTTTATTTCCTAAATTCATTTTTCGACTGCTCATAGAATCTCCTTTCGTGATTTGTATAAAATATACAAAATTCTCGGTAATAAAAATATTTTCTGGTATAAGTATATGAAAAAAATCAGCGTTTTGCAATATTTTATAAAAATAAGCAAGATATATAAAATTAATAGCAACATATGGGTAAAAAAAAGAATAATAGTAGATATAATAGTAAATACAAAGAGGCAGACACATAAATTTATAGTCAAATTCACGAAAATGAAATGGGAGGACTGAAAATGAAAAAGAAAATTTTGTGTACAATCATGAGTATTAGTATGGCTGCATCTATGCTTGCAGGATGCGGGTCTGAATCTGGAGCAGGGGACGACGGCAATGATGCTCCAGTTTCTGATGAAGGGTCTTCTTCTGACGAAGGGGCTTCTGATGAAGGGACATCTGCTGACGGAGAATCAAGCGCAGACGAGGGAGAGACATCGGATGATCCTTATGCAGCATATGAAGGAGCAGCCATTAGCGTGGCTGCAATCGAGACCGCGTATGGATCAGAGATGTGGCAGAAGGTGGTAGACGCATTTACTGCAGAGACCGGTATTGAGGTGGAGCTTACAACAGATAAAAATCTCGAGGATGTCATCGGACCGTCAATGCAGGGCGGAGAATATCCTGATTTGATTCATCTGGCAACAGGCCGTGAGGCGGGGCTGACAGAGCAGTTTATTAAAGACAATATGATTGCAGATATTACAGATGTATTATCAATGACAGTACCGGGAGAGACAGTGACAGTATCTGATAAGATTGCAGACGGATTTACCAGTACTTCTCTTACGAACCCTTATGGTGATGGTAAGACATATCTGGCTCCGATGTTCTATTCTCCTTGTGGATTGTTCTATAACGCAGGGCTTTTAGAGCAAAAAGGATGGGATGTTCCTTCTACATGGGATGAGATGTGGGAGCTGGGAGACAAGGCAAAAGAAGAAGGCATTTACTTGTTTACATACCCGACCACAGGCTATTTTGATACATTTCTTTATGCATTAATGTATGCTGCAGGCGGACCTGACTTCTTTGACCGTGCTACGCATTATGAGGAAGGAATCTGGGAGACTCCGGAAGCACAGACATGTTTTGATATTATCGCGAAATTAGCTTCTTATACGAATCCGATCACACCTGCACAGGCAAACGATCAGGATTTTACGCAGAATCAGCAGCTGGTTCTTGATAACAAAGCGATTTTTATGCCGAATGGTACATGGATTGTCGGCGAGATGGCAGAGGCTCCGCGTGAAGAAGGATTTCAGTGGGGTATGACAGCGCTTCCGGCAGTGAAGAGTGATGGAGACAAATACAGCTACACATGGTTCGAGCAGGCATGGATTCCGTCTGGCGCTGAGAATCAGGACGCGGCAAAATTATTTGCAGCATTCTTATACAGTGATAAGGCTTGTGACATATTTGCCGAGAGTGGAGCAATTCAGCCTGTAGTGGATATTGCTGATAAGCTGGAGGGCGACAATGTAATGTTTTATTCTATCTATGATAATGGTGTAAAGCCGGCTATGGGTAATTTCGCAGCGTTTGATGCAATACCTGGTGTAGAAGTCCGTACAGCATTCTTAGATCCGGTAAATTCCTTAGTGTCTGGAGATCTGACTGAGGATGAATGGATTGCAAATGTGATTTCTGCAAGTGACCAGATGCGTGAAAATTTGAAATAATTGGATTTAATATGAAGAAGGCATTCTAAATAACGGCGGGCAGGACTCTGCCCGCCGTGTTTTCATTACTGCGAAAGCCCTATCGCGAAGCGATTTAGATCAGGGATACCCATAGGTGCCGATGTCTGTGTACTTACTACGAGAGTCGCATCGCGAAGCGATTTAGATCAGGGATATCCACAGGGCGCGATGTCCGAATGCATATATGGCTCGTATTATGGTGGTGATTCGAATGTGCATGTAGATTTAGGAAAGGAATGATAAGCATGAAAGGTTCCAAAAGACGTAACGGATTTTTAGCTGTGTGTATTGCACCGGCAGTCATTTTGTTCTTTATTTTTATGATACTGCCATCCTTGAATGTATTCCGCATGTCGCTATATGAAAAAGGCGCGTATTCACAGACAGAAACATTTGTAGGAATGAAGAATTTTCAGGTTCTGATGAATGACAGCAATTTTATCCGCTCCATGCAGAACATGATTCTGTTGATTGTGACAGTTACAATTATAACATTTGCATTTGCCTTGGTCTTTGCCGCTATATTATCAAGGGAGAAGATTAAAGGACAGAATTTCTTTAGAGTTGTGTTCTATATACCGAATATATTGTCTATTGTAGTAATCGCAGGTATTTTTTCTGCAATCTATAAGCCGGAAAACGGTATGCTCAACAGTATCATCGGCCTATTTCGTGATATGACAAATCCGATTTTGTGGAAAAGTGAATCTTTGGTAATGGTCAGCCTGATTATTGCGATGGTATGGCAGGCGATCGGGTATTATATGGTGATGTATATGGCTTCCATGTCCAGTGTGCCAGAAAGTCTTTATGAAAGCTCTAATCTGGATGGCGCCGGAAGGCTGACGCAGTTTTTCCGGATTACAATTCCGCTGATCTGGACAAATATCCGTACGACTCTGACGTTTTTTATCATATCTACAATCAATATGACGTTCCTTTTTGTAAAAGCAATGACCTCAGGCGGCCCAAACGGCGCGTCAGAAGTGGCGCTCAGTTATATGTACAGCCAGAAGGATGCCGGGCTGTATGGCTACAGTATGGCGATCGGCGTTGTGATCTTTTTGTTCTCTTTTGCGCTTTCTGCAATGGTAAATAAAGTGACAGAGCGGGAACCGCTGGAGTTTTAGTTGTATTGTTGGAGATGAATGTCTATTGTAACATTTTAGGAGGTACGGATATGAGGAAAGAAAAGCATACGGATTCTACTGATCGTTTGTATAAGTTTTTTATATACTTTGTGCTGCTCATGCTCACGATCACTATTCTTGTGCCGGTGGCATGGGTATTTCTGGCATCGGTCAAGCAGAACAGTGAATTTTACGGCAATCCGTGGACACTGCCGAAGGGATTTTACTGGCAGAACTTTGTGGATGCATGGAATACGGCAAAGATGGGCGATTATATGATAAATTCTGTTATTGTCACAGTGTTGGCACTGGCGCTGCTGCTGGTTGTGGCATTGCCGGCTGCGTATTGTCTGGCCAGATTTCAGTTCAGAGGCAGTAAGTTTTTGAACACGCTGTTTATGGCGGGATTGTTTATCAATGTAAATTATATTGTAGTTCCTATCTTTCTGATGCTGAGAGACGGCGATATGTGGCTGAAAAAAGTAGCCGGGCAGGGATTTCTGCTGAATAATCTGGTGGTGCTCGCGGTTGTCTATGCGTCTACTGCGCTGCCGTTTACGATCTATCTGTTATCAGGATATTTTCAGACGCTGGCGCATGACTATGAAGAAGCAGCTTATATCGACGGCGCAGGCTATAGTACGACGATGTGGAAAATTATTTTTCCGATGGCAAAGCCTTCTATCATTACGGTGATTTTATTTAACTTCCTGTCTTTTTGGAACGAATATATTATTTCCATGACATTGATGAGCTCTGCAAAAGGGCCGAAGACACTTCCGGTAGGATTGCTGAACCTGATGCAGGCACAGCAGTCGGCGGCACAGTATGGGATTATGTATGCAGGGCTTGTGATTGTAATGCTTCCTACACTGATCTTGTATATCTGTGTGCAGAATAAGCTCACACAGGGGATGACAGTCGGTGGCTTAAAAGGCTAAATAATAGGCGGCGGATAATCTGAAGGACTGAAAGATCATAGGTTTGTAGACAGATGGACGGTGTTAAGAATGACAGCAGATCGTCTGAAGGACTGGGCGGTAAGTAAATGGATGGCCATGAGTATCATGAATGACCACTAGCCCGGAGGGCTAAACATATGGCAGGGAAAGGAGCAGAAGGTATGGAATATTGGAAGGAACATGCATCATTAAGGATGGTTTTGATTGCAGTGCTGTTTGCAGCCGGGATTGCAGCTGTGATCGGAGGCTGGCGGCTTACCGGCAGACTGGCAGGCCTGGGAATTATGATTGCAGGCGTAGGCCTTTTGGTTGCTGCGCTGTGGATATATAATAAGCCTTTTGAGAAACCGCGTAAAAAGAAAACATAAGGAGCAGATCATGGGTGAAATAATAAAGAAACGCAGGGGACGAGTTACCATTCCTACCAATCTGGATGTAGTCGCACAGACAATGGAGATTTTAGAACGCTGGGGCGCAGACGCAATCCGCGATTGTGATGGTACGGAATTCCCGGAGGAACTGACAAAGGCTGGAGCTAAAATATATGGTACGTATTATACGACGCGAAAGGATAATGAATGGGCCAGGGCGAACCCGGATGAGGTGCAGCAGTGCTACATTATGACCGGATTTTATATCGCAGTGGACAGGGAGCTTTCGATTCCTCTGATGAAGGGGATTTCGGATGAATTAATGCAGGTTAATACACGGGATGACATCAAGCGCTGGTGGGAAGTCATAGACCGTACCGCTGGGGATATCGTGCCGGCTGAGAAGTGGGAATATAGGTCAGATACTGGGTGCGTCGTGATTCATGAGACAGAAAGCTTTCATGAGTATACAGTCAGCTTTTTAGCTTACCTGATCTGGGATCCGGTACATATGTACAATGCTGTGACCAACGATTGGAAGGATTTTGAACATCAGATTACTTTCGATGTAAGACAGCCGAAGACGCATAAATATTCGATGGAGCGTCTGCGCAGGTTCTGCAAGGAGCATCCTTATGTAAACGTCATCCGTTACACCACATTTTTTCATCAGTTTACATTGGTCTTTGATGAATTAAAGCGGGAAAAATATGTGGACTGGTATGGTTATTCTGCGTCAGTAAGCCCATATATCTTAGAGCAGTTTGAAAAAGAGGCGGGCTATAAGTTCCGGCCGGAATACATTATTGATCAGGGGTACTACAATAACCAGTACCGGGTGCCGAGCAGGGAATTCAAGGATTTTCAGGCATTTCAGCGACGTGAGGTGGCAAAGCTGGCTAAAGAGATGGTGGATATTACGCATGAATGCGGGAAGGAAGCCATGATGTTTTTAGGCGATCACTGGATTGGAACGGAGCCTTTTATGCCGGAGTTCGCGGCAATCGGCCTGGATGCGGTAGTTGGAAGCGTGGGAAACGGAAGTACGCTGCGCCTGATTTCTGACATACCCGGCGTAAAATATACGGAAGGAAGATTTCTGCCTTATTTTTTCCCGGACACCTTTCATGAGGGCGCAGATCCGGTCAAAGAAGCGAAGGAAAACTGGGTGACTGCTCGAAGAGCAATTCTCCGCAGTCCGATTGACCGGATTGGCTATGGCGGTTATTTAAAGCTGGCGTTGGAATTTCCGGAATTTATCGATTATGTGCAGAGCGTATGCGATGAGTTCCGGGAGCTTTATGAGAATGCGAAGGGAACGACGCCTCACTGTGTGAAGACGGTAGCTGTGCTCAACAGCTGGGGAAAAATCCGCAGCTGGGGATGCCATATGGTGCATCATGCGTTATACCAAAAGCAGAATTACAGCTATGCGGGAGTGATTGAGGCATTGAGCGGAGCGCCTTTTGATGTGAGGTTTGTTTCCTTTGATGATATTTTAAGTGACGCAGATGTCTTAAAAGATGTGGATGTCATCATAAATGTCGGGGATGGAGATACGGCACATACGGGCGGGGATATCTGGGAAAATCCGCGGATTGCTGCAGCAGTTCGGGCCTTCGTGTATCATGGAGGCGGCCTGATTGGAGTCGGAGAGCCATCCGGGCATCAGTATCAGGGGCATTATCTGCAGCTTGCGAGTGTGCTGGGCGTGGAAAAAGAGATTGGATTTACACTGAATTATGATAAATATAACTGGGAAGAGCATTCAGGACATTTTATCCTTGCAGATATGACAAAACCGGTAGATTTTGGGGAAGGCAAGAAAAATATTTATGCATATGAGGATACCAGGATTTTGGTGCAGAAGGAAAAAGAAGTGCAGATGGCAGTGCATGAATTTGGTAACGGACGCGCCGTATATATCAGCGGTCTGCCATACAGCTTTGAAAACAGCAGAATCCTATACAGAAGCATACTCTGGAGCGCTCATGGTGAAGAGGAGCTGACACAATGGTTCAGTTCGAATTTTAATGTCGAGGTTCATGCGTATGTGAAGAATAGAAAATATTGTGTAGTGAATAATACGTATGAGCCGCAGGATACGATCATTTATCGCGGGGATGGAAGCTGCTTTGAGCTGCAGCTGAGGGCGAATGAAATCCGATGGTATACGATATGAGGATGACTCAGGCAGCATGTGAAATGCAGCTAAAATCATGTATATGCATAGTGGTATGTAGCTGAAGTTAGGCAGAATACGATTTATACGGAAAGGAATGAAAAGAATGAAGCAGCCGATACTCGTTATCATGGCAGCCGGTATGGGCAGCCGATACGGCGGATTAAAGCAGATTGACCCGGTGGATGAGCAGGGGCATATCATTATGGACTTTTCTATCTATGACGCGAAAAGGGCAGGTTTTGAAAAAGTGGTCTTTATCATTAAGAAAGAAAACGAACAGGATTTTCGGGAAGCCATAGGTGACCGCATCGCAAAAGTAATGGATGTAGCATATGCCTATCAGGATCTGCGCCATATTCCAGAAGGGTTTGAAGTACCGCAGGAACGTGTGAAGCCGTGGGGAACGGCTCATGCAGTATTGAGTGCCAAAGACGAGATTGACGGGCCGTTTGCGGTCATTAATGCAGATGATTATTATGGCAGGGAAGCATTTGCAAAAATCTATGATTATCTGCGCAGTCATGAGGATGACGATAAATATCGCTATGCGATGGTCGGCTATCATCTGGAAAATACACTGACAGAGAACGGGCATGTCGCACGCGGCATCTGCGAGGTGGATGAACATGACGAACTGGTAAGTGTGACCGAGCGGACCAGAATCGAAAAAAGAGGGCAGGGGGCAGCCTATACGGAGGATGACGGGATGACATGGGTGAGCCTTCCTTCTAATACAATCGTTTCCATGAATATGTGGGGATTTACTGCTGGATTTTTAGGAGAGATTAAAAAAAGGTTTGCGGCATTTCTTGAGAAAGGATTAAAGGAGAATCCATTGAAATGCGAATATTTTCTCCCGGCGGTTGTCAGCAGTCTGCTGTATGAGGACAGGGCAGCTGTGGCAGTTTTGACGACATCGGATAAATGGTACGGTGTCACGTACAAGGAGGATAAGCCTGTGGTAGAATATGCAGTCCGAAGCTTCAAACAGGCAGGATTTTATCCTGAAAAATTATGGGGTGAAAAATCATGAGCCGTATGATGGAAGAACAGGTTGTGGATGCAGCAGGGCATTTTTGTTTTGAAGGAATATATCAGAATCATAAGCCGTGTGGGAACGGCCATATTAACGATACTTATCTGTTGGTATATTTGACTGGAGGGCAGAAGAAACGGTACATTCTGCAGTGTATGAATAAGGACATCTTTTCAAAACCAGTCCAGCTGATGGAGAATATTGTGGGAGTGACTTCCTATCTGCGCAGGATTATCATTGCAGACGGAGGAGACCCGCAGAGGGAAACTCTAAATGTCATCCCTGCGAAGGATGGGAAAGCATATTATGTGGATGCGCAGAATGAATATTGGAGAGCCTATCATTATATAGAAAATGCTTCCAGTTTTGAGCAGGTAGAAAAACCGGAGGACTTTTATGAAAGTGCTTTAGCATTTGGCCGTTTTCAGAGGCAGCTGGCGGATTATCCGGCCGAAACGCTTCATGAGACTATTCCCGGCTTTCACGATACGAAAGCCAGATTTGAGGCATTTAAGGAGGCGGTTAAGAAGGATGTATGCAGCCGGGCAGCATTTGTGAAAAAAGAAATAGATTTTGTGCTGGAAAGAGAGGAAATAACAAGTGTATTCGGTGATCTTCTAGCAAGAAAGGAAATTCCTCTGCGGGTAACACATAACGATACGAAGCTGAACAATATTATGATAGATCACGAAACGCGCAAAGGAATCTGTGTCATCGATCTGGATACGGTTATGCCGGGCCTTGCGATGAATGACTTTGGTGATTCCATTCGCTTTGGGGCAAGCACGGCTCTTGAGGATGAGCCGGACATTGATAAGGTCTGGTGCGATATGAATTTATTTGAAATATATACCAGAGGATTTATCGAAGGATGCGGCGGCAGGCTGACAAAAAGAGAGATCGAGCTGCTTCCGATGGGAGCGAAGGTCATGACTTATGAATGTGGAATGCGTTTTTTGACGGATTATCTGCAGGGGGATACTTATTTTAAAATCCACAGGCCGGGTCAGAATCTGGACAGATGCAGAACACAGTTTAAGCTGGTCTGGGATATGGAGCGCAAGTGGGAGACGATGCAGAAGATTGTGGAAACAATCAGTAAGGAGCAAAATAATATTGGAATAATATCTTCATAAAATCCCGCTGTATTCAAAATTTAGTTGCTGGCGGTTAGAGTGTTATAAATATTCTGACCGCCGATCTAGAGCGTGTTTGAAAAATGCTTTCCGTGAGATGTGCTTGCCAGTTTGTACCCATAGGGCATGATATGGAGAATTCATCACTAATTTATGAAGCGTAACGGGCAGTGCCGCTTAATTGAGGATGAATTATCCGCAAAGTGGGGAGTGCAGATCGCGGGAATGATTTTTCAAACACGCCCTAGCATTAGTTTAAAAGAAACCGCTTGGAAAGCAGTTATTATCCAGAAATGACTCTGCAGCGCTTCTTGTAACAAGCAATTCTATATTTGCGGATTGTGGTCATGCCGTCATCAATCAATGCTTCTTCGTAGTTTTTGTCATTGATCTGTTTAAGCACCGCGCTGCAGCTTTCCTGAAAGTCCGCTTTTTCAGCATATTTGACTTCAATGAAGATGCCGATTTCATGATCTGCATCTTCGATGTATATATCACTGTACCTATCTCCAGATGCTGTGTGGGGCTTAACCTTCCAGCTGTTCATACATGCAAATAAGCCTCCATGGTAGAAATCTTCTTTCATTTCTTTTTTTACATAGGTGTCGCGTATGCTGATAGTCTTTCACAGGTATGCTGTAAAGTATTTTTCGATGGCGGCTATATCGTTTTCTTCGAATGCCCTGCCAAAGCTTTCTAGCATTTTAGTATCTTTTCTGGTCTCTGTCGTAAACCATTCTTGGATCTGTTCCTTGAATATCCAAGGACTTTTCATAATCTTTGACATAAAATCTGATGTTCTTTCTGCCCTTTTTGAATAATCGTATGTCCTTCCTTTTCGAGCATTTCTTTCTGCGCCTCAATACCGCCGGGATACTTTGCGTTCAGCTCTACATCAGCTTTCAGTGTCCGCCAATAAGGTGTTTTATCATCTTCCCTCTGAAAGCTCTCCCATGCGGCAATCGAGACAAATATACCTGCTGTAATCGGTTCTGTAAAATCAGCACCGCTTAGCTTTGCAAAATATTCTCTGATCGGCCCTATTGTAATCAGCTTTCCAAATGGTACAAGCCGATCCAGCATATAACACCTTATTTGAACTGTTGCAGCAGCATCCCTTCATTGAATTTTAATCATATTTTAGCTTGATTACTGAATGGCCATACGATATAATGAGCAAAGCTATATCTATAATTATTGAAAAAAAGTATATTTTCAATAATCATGGGTTCTGAAGTTCGCAGCCTGTGCTTTTTGTGAATCAGGAGCAAGAAGGATGAAAAAGCGTACGGAACGTGTCAGGACTATGATTGAAGCTGCCGATATCGAGGCTGGCTTTATAGCAGGAAAAATAGAAATTCGCATTTATGCGGAAAGGAGATAGGATATGCCGGAGTACAATAGCGAAAACGGACATTTAGATGCTTTGGAATCAGAGGCGATTTATATTATGCGGGAGGTTGCGGCTGAGTGTGAGAAGCCGGTGATGCTTTATTCTATAGGTAAGGACAGTTCTGTCATGCTGCATCTTGCCTTAAAAGCCTTTTACCCTGAAAAACCGCCTTTTCCATTTCTGCACATTGACACGACATGGAAATTCCGGGAGATGATTGAGTTCCGTGACCGCACGGCCAAGGAAAAAGGGATTGAAATGCTTGTGTATACAAATGAGGAGGGAATTAAGCAGGGAATCAATCCATTTGACCATGGTTCAGCATATACGGATATTATGAAGACACAGGCATTAAAGCAGGCGCTGACAAAATACGGATTTACAGCAGCTTTTGGCGGTGGCAGGCGTGATGAGGAAAAATCAAGGGCAAAGGAGAGAATTTTTTCATTCCGCAATAGTGAGCAGGCATGGGATCCAAAAAATCAGCGGCCGGAGATGTGGGAGTTGTACAACACGCAGATTCATGCAGGTGAGAGTATGCGTGTATTCCCGATTTCAAACTGGACAGAAAAGGACATCTGGCAGTATATTGAGCGTGAAAAGATCGATATAGTACCTTTATATTTTGCAAAAGAGCGCCCGGTCATCTACCGCGACGGAACAATTCTTATGGTGGATGATGATAGGATGCGTATTCTGCCAGGAGAAGAAGTGGTGCACAAAAGCGTCAGGTTCCGTACGCTTGGCTGCTATCCGCTGACAGGAGGCGTAGAGTCTGAGGCTGATACACTGGAAAAAATTGTTGCAGAGACGTTAGGCGCTGTCAGCTCAGAGCGGACAAGCCGTGTGATCGATAAGGACAGCGGTTCGGGCAGCATGGAAAGACGAAAAAGGGAGGGATATTTCTAAGATGAAAGGCTTATTGAAATTTATTACATGCGGAAGCGTGGACGATGGAAAATCAACCCTGATCGGACATATGCTCTATGATGCGAAGCTGCTGTTCGCAGATCAGGAGCAGGCGTTAGAGCTGGACAGCAAGGTCGGAAGCCGTGAAGGCGCTATTGATTATTCACTGCTGTTGGACGGCTTGATGGCAGAGCGTGAGCAGGGAATTACGATCGATGTAGCATATCGTTATTTTACAACGGAGCAGCGCAGCTTCATCGTAGCAGATACGCCGGGACATGAGGAATATACGAGAAATATGGCAGTAGGAGCTTCCTTTGCGGACCTGGCAGTCATTCTTGTCGATGCTTCGCAGGGCATTCTGGTACAGACGAGGCGACATGCCAGAATCTGCGCGCTGATGGGAATTCGCTATTTTGTATTTGCCGTAAATAAAATGGATCTTGTGCGGTACGACCAGCAGACTTTTCGGAAAATAAAAAAAGACATCCGCAAGCTGGCGGTGGATCTGGATTTGTTTCATGTAGAAATCATTCCGGTTTCTGCGACAGAAGGAGACAATGTCACATTTGGTTCGAAGAACATGCCATGGTATGAGGGTGGAACACTGCTTTCTTATCTTGAAAACGTCGATATTGATCTGGGCGCGGAAGAACCGGGGTTTGTTATGCCGGTGCAGAGAGTATGCCGTCCAAATTATGCGTTCCGTGGATTTCAGGGAAGGATTGAGGCGGGGGCTGTCTGCGCAGGGGATGAGATCAAAGTGCTTCCAAGCGGAGAACAGGCAAAGGTAACATCTATTTTACTGAGTGATAAGGATGTGACGGAGGCGAAGAAAGGCTCTCCTGTGACCGTGCAGCTGGACCGGGAGGTAGATGTATCCAGAGGATGCGTTCTCACAAAAGAAGCCGGACTGCAGATTGGCAACATGTTTACGGCTACGATTCTCTGGATGGATGATGTGCCGCTGGTACAGGGCAAAAACTTTATGATTAAAGTAGGGACCAAGATGATCTCTGCGATGGTCATGAATTTAAAGCATAAGATCGATGTAAATACCGGCGAACAGATTGCTGTTTCAAAATTGTACAAAAACGAGCTGGCAGAATGTGATCTTGTGACCGCGGCTGATATTGTATATGATACGTTTGAGCTGCACAGGAGTCTGGGCTGCTTCATTTTGATCGATCGTGTATCAAATATGACGTCTGCCTGCGGAGTGATCGAGCATTCTCTGCGCAGGTCGGAGAATCTGACGTGGCAGGAGTTGGATATTACGCGTGAGGTACGTTCGGCCAGGATGAATCAAAAACCTGTGACGCTGTGGTTCACAGGATTATCAGGAGCAGGCAAGTCGGCGCTTGCGAACGGAGTCGAAAAGGCTCTGAATGTAGAGGGGCGCTATACGATGCTGCTTGATGGTGATAATGTGCGTATGGGGCTGAATAAGAATCTGGGATTTGAGGAAGAAGACCGTATTGAGAATATTCGCCGTATTGCAGAAGTGGCAAAACTGATGAATGACGCGGGGCTGATTGTTATGACCTCATTTATCTCCCCTTACCGGAGTGATCGTGAGAACGCGAAAGAGATTATAGGGGCTGGTAATTTTATAGAGATCTATGTCAGCACGCCGATTGAAGAATGCGAAAGACGTGATGTGAAAGGATTATATAAAAAGGCGAGAGCGGGCAGAATCCCGAATTTTACCGGGATTTCTGCGCCTTACGAGGTGCCGGTAAATCCGCAGATTACGGTAGATACGAGCCAGATGTCGCTGGAAGAGGCAGTTTCGTATGTTGTATCAGAAGTGGAAAAATATTTATAATGTATGATGGTTGAAAGATTATCTTGTAATTCGATCATACGTAATGATTGAAAGATTATCCTATAATTCAACCATACGTGATGATTGAAAGATTATCTTGTAATTCAATCATACATGAATATTGAAAAAGCTCTTATTATTCAGTATTCAGAAAAGCAGCTGTTGTTATAAGGCAGCTGCTTTTTCTGTAGAGTGCTTAGTATATTAGCACAGCTGATTAGGCGTGTATAAAAATGATTTCCGAAAATATAACAAATATGGAATAAGGAGAAAAAAGATGAAAGCATGGGTGCTGCATGGAGTTTAAAATTTTCAGCTGGAAGTAAGAAACACGCCTAAGCTGCGGGACGACGAGGTTCTCGTTGCCATGAAAGCGGCTGGAATCTGCGGCTCAGATCTGCCGAGGATTTGTCAGACGGGTGCACACAGCCATCCGCTGATTCAGGGACATGAGTTTTTAGGAATTTTGGAGATGTGTAAGGGTAGAAGAAGCGGCTGCTGAAGAAAAATCAGCATCCGCTTCTTATCATGAAAGATGCTTGTAGAGTGAAAAAATCTATAAGTATCAGGTATGTTTTTGTACATAGATTGTAGAGGAGATTTTAAAACAATGAAATCACAGACTGTCTCTCCACTATATCTACATCCATTGTAATATGGCACGGCCCTTCTGTTCTGCCAGTGCAGATTTCCAATGACTGACAAATCTGCGGGAACCCGCAGACCGCCCAGTCTGGCCCCTTCCATGATGCCGATTGCGCATATATCCGCAGTAGTTACAGCTGCTGTAATGCTGCGGATAGAAGCTAATTTTTTACCTGCCGCAAGTCCTCCTTCATAGGAAGGAGCATAAGGCAGTATGTATTCAGGGCGGAATGGAATCCAGCTTTCTTCCAGAGCCTTTCGGTAGCCTTCCAGATGTTTTGTGAGGATGTAGTTTCCCTCATAATCAGCGACAAAAGCAATGTGTGTGTGTCCGTGGTTAATCATATATTTGGTGGAAAGGTACAGTCCTTTGGTGTCATCGGAGCAGATATTGATTAGCTGGGGATCATCTAGCTCGCTGTCAAAAATAGCAATCGGGATAGCTGCCGTATTAAGAAACTGCTTCATATATTGGTGAAAGTCAGGATATAGAAAGATAATGCCGTCTACATTCCAGTTTTTTAAAAGCTGTGTGATGTCGCTTTCATGTGAAATAGACCTTACCATTGTATAATATCCGTTATTGCGCAGCTCACGTTCAATCGTCCCGACCATAGTACTGATATATGGGTCTTCTAAGAAGTTTTCGGTTTCTTTGGATTCAAATATAGATAATATAATACCTACGATGTTGGAAGTTTTGTTGGTCAGGCTTCTTGCGCTTAGGTTTGGGACATATCCACATTCATCTATTATCGCATTTACCTTTTCTATTGTTTTGAAAGACACACGGTTATTTTTTCCATTTATTACATTTGATACAGTCATCATGCTGACGCCGGCTTTGTCAGCAATATCTTTTAAAGTCATTTGATCACATCCTTTTGCAGCGGATGATTTCACGCTGTGATTTTCATATTTATTTTCTATTAAAGTTAAGATGCCGAAGCATTGATACAAATTTTGAATCAGTGCACTGAGTGATGGTTGGGAGTGTGCGTCAGGTTTTGTTCTTTATGTGAGGCATCGTATTTATGAGGTTTAAGTATAGGTTTAAACTTTGAAAATAGATTTATAAACCTGCGGTACGTTAATTAAATATATATCAAACATTTATGCAGCATAGAAGAATAAAATAAAATAAGCTGATTTAGCAATATATAAACCTCAGTCTGAGGAGAATACTAATATTATAAAGTCTGATTTACAATATTATACGAATATTCAAACTCAATTAAAAATCACGCAATTCACAAACAATTAATACAATTTTTCATCTGATGACTTTTTGACCCCAGCATCATGACATTGCAGTTCCGTCTGGAGCGTGTTTGAAAAATCATTCCCGTGATCTGCACTCACCTCTTTGAGGAGAATATCTTGGAATGCCCTGTGGATTATAATGAAAAGAAACAAACTGTCATCGTGTCTGTATCAGAGGAAGAGGTGGGAAAACAAATTAGGATTTATCTTAATGGGAAGCAGGAGCCGGAAGGAAACCATGTGGTGGAAAGATGCTTCGAGTTTTTAAATCGGGCGGAAATTGAGTTTATGCTAAAAGATGAACTATATGGGCTGATAAAGGCAGGGAAGAGCGTTCCGGTGCTGTTGGCAGAGCTGCACACCAGGAAATTAAATGCAGATTTGTTTGGCGCGCTAGCCGAGATTATTATTGGATGAGGATGAACTGGACTGAGATTGAAGCGAGCTAAAGTTACAGCATATGGGGATTGCTGCAGTGATATTTTTGCAGTGTGATAGGCTGGTTATATATATTGGATATCCGGACTACGGGTGAGGGGAGCGGTTTCGCCGCCTGTGTATCGAGCAGAATACTGAGGGCTTCTAAGCATTCTTCCAACGTCACCAGAAGACGGAACCGCTCTCCTCGCCCGGCGTCCGGCTATCCGCAAATGTAACACCCTATCTGAACTGTTACCGAAAACCAAAGGCTGAATGAAATTTACTTCAATAGATACTTGCCAGATTGCTCATATTCATGTAAAATATCTATGAGCTTTATATATAAAAATAGATTTTTGAGGAGGCGACATGGAAGAAAAGCATAGTTCTGGAAAAGGCGTGGGATTCTCTTTGCATAATGTCATTTTTAGCAGACATATGTCCGATGCTGTGAAGCGGGCAGTCTGCGTTGTATGCTGCATCAGTATGATGCTCTGCCCGACTCTGCATAGAATAACGGCAGCAGCGGCAGATGGACAGGCAGCCGTGTCTTTTCGGGAATTAAACGATAAGGGAGTATTTTTAAAACAGTCACAGGCACGTGTATGTACTTTGACATCAAGTGCAATGATGGTGCGCAGGGCGGCAATGCTGATGGGCCAACAGGATTGGCAGTTGATTACGGAACAATCAATCCGTAAGGATGCGTGGGCAGAAGGCACTGGCTTAAAGTGGAATTTTACTACATATGGAATTGCGGTAGCACATAAAACTCTGTCATCCAAAGAAGAATTGATTCAAATGCTTGATGTGCATCCAGAGGGGATCGTGATTTATGATTCGCGCAAGCCTCATGCAGTCCTTGCAACGGATTATACAGATGGTGTATTTTATTGTTCGGACCCTTCTAATGATATGCCGACAGGCAGATATCCGATTGCGCAGGCATCTATTACAGTAGAATCTGCGCGGCGATGTTGGTATGTAAAGCAGCCGGGTGTCACTTCTGTAGATAAAGAAGCGGATGGAAGAGATTTTTCAAATGAAGATTTAAAAGACGGAGTATCCGGAGAAAATTCAGCGGATCATTTCGGGATTGATGGAACAGATAGTGATAATATGCAAAATAATAGTACCGGGAATGATGGGCAAGATGAGGGATCCGATCATAGTGATTTAGAGAACAAAGATTCTCAAGATGGTGATAAAGATGGTGATAAAGATGGGGATTTAGATCAAATAGTGAAAGAACCCATAGATGATGCAGAAGATAAGAAGTATGAGGTATCGGGCCTGATTTACCAGATTTTGGATAGAGTGGATTTAACAGCGGTATGTGTCGGACAGGCAGCGGCTGATGCTGCAGTAACTGTACCAGACACAGTGATGCTGGAGGGAGACGAATACCGAGTTTTGTCAATTTCGGACGGTGCCTTTGCGAATGCAGTAAAGCTGAAATCAATCACGATCGGAAAGAATGTACAGTCAATAGGCGCAAAGTCATTTTATCGGTGCAAAAAATTAAAGTCTGTTATAATAAATGCAGATGATTTGAAAACGATTGGGTCAGATGCGTTTGCGCAGATACATAAAAAAGTAAAAATTTATATTCTGGCAGATCAGATGAAAGAATTTGGGAAGCTGCTGGTTGGAACATCGGTTCCAGGGACGGTTGTAATAAAAATAAATCAGGTATCCGGCAAAAAGACAGAGAAAAAAGTGTAGGGGATAAAATATGAGTGTAAATGCGGTAACCGGCGTTGACGGTATGCCATTGGCAGCCGAGACGAATAATACAAATAAGACATCAAACAGCTACTTTTCTAATTATATGAATCAGTCGCTTAGTTATGCGGATTATCTGGAACAGATTTTTCAAAAAGCTTCTGATACATACAGTGTATCCAAAGATCTGTTAAAGGCAATGGCAAAGGCAGAGTCGAACTTTCGTGCGAATGCGACTTCGCGGTGCGGGGCAATGGGAATCATGCAGCTGATGCCGGAAACTGCTAAATCGCTGGGGGTTACGGATGCTTATAATCCAGATCAGAATATTATGGGCGGAGCACAGTATATCAGCCGACTTTTGGAAAAATATAATGGGAATTTATCTTATGCGATAGCTGCATATAATGCTGGAAGCGGAAATGTGGACAAGTATGACGGGATTCCGCCGTTTAATGAAACGCAGAACTATGTCGCAAAAGTCCTGCAGTATCTGGAAGAAGGGGTAACGATACCGGACAGTGCAGGTGTGTCGGAGGAACGTACCGTTTCTTCATCAGCTTCAGTTTCCCAGAATATATCGAATACATCCGCGGCTAGTTCGACATTGCAGGAGATGTTTAACAAATATTTTGATTATGATGATTATCTGGAATTTTTGCAGCTGTTTACTAGAGTTATTTATGAAAAGCTGACCGGCACTGAGCTTGAGACTGCGAAGACGGATGACAAAGAAGATACAGCCGGGGAGGAGCAGACCGAAGAACAGCCGGAAGAGCCAGCAAAGCTGCTTACGATGAAAGTTAAAGATGCAAATGGGCGAGTAAATACTTATCAGCAGGAAAATACTGCGGGTGGTGATGCTTATAAGGCGTTTCAGTATATGACAGCAGGCGGACAGAATCGGATGTCAATTTTTTTGAATAAAACAGTGTAAATAAAACTTATATATTATAATTATGATTTTGAGCCTGACGATATATGTCAGGCTTCTTTGATTTAAATTTATGTCAGGATTTAGCAAATAGAAGAAAGGCGTACTTTTTAATGAATACAGAGAGTGATTTGATTAAAAATTTAAATAAGCTGCATACAACTGAATTAGGTGCAGTGAGGATAAAAAGAAATTTATCTTTAAAAACAGATTGCGTAGTTGAATGGTGCAGAGAGAAAATTAACTCTGCAAATGCAGTTATCGAAAGAAAAGGTAAAAACTGGTATGTGAATGTCGATCATTTGATCTTAACAGTAAATGCGAATAGTTACACGATTATAACAGCTCATCCAGAAAAGAAATAAAGGAAAAAACGAAATCCGGCAAAATGGCGTATAGGAGAAAAGAGATATGAAAAATATTGCTTCGCATGAGAAAAGAGCTCTTGCTAAAATATTGGTAGTAGAAGACAATGATGATTATCGTGAATTGCTCCAGAATTTTTTAGAAAATGCAGGATATATTATCACAACCGCGAAAGATGGCAGACAGGCAGTAGAATCAGCAGACAGTTTCGAATTTGACCTGATTTTGCTGGACTTGATGCTGCCGAAGCTGGGAGGATACGATGTCTGTGAAAGAATCCGAAAAACACAGGATGTTCCAATTATTATGCTGACGGCGCTGGGGAGCGAAGCACATCAGATGAAAGGTTATCAGATGCAGATCGACGGCTATATCATGAAGCCGGTATCTATGCCGCTGTTGATGCAGAAAATAGAGGCTGTACTGCGAAGAACGATGAAAACAGATGTGCAGGAGCTTTTGTTTGGTGAGCTTTCTTTAAATCTAAAGACACATACAGCTGCTGTTGCAGGCGCTCATGTGGAGTTTACACTTCGAGAATTTGAAATCCTGCAGGAGCTGATGCAAAGGCCGGGAGAAGTAGTTACAAGAAAATCACTGGTAGTAAAATTTTGGGGATATGATGGTTACGAGGATACACGTATAGTGGATACGCATATTAAAAATATCCGTAAGAAATTGGGAGATTATGATTGTATCGAAACTGTCAGGGGTATCGGATATAAACTGGTGCAAAAAACGATCATACGTGATTAAAGAAGGGAACGATATGCTATGAAAAAATTGACATTTAAAACATTTATTCTTCTGATGCTGCTTTCTTTGTCAGTAAATGCATTTGCTTATGGCTGTATCTGGGTCTTTCTTCCATATGCGGATCGAAATCATGCTGAGCAGGAGCTGGAAAGCAAAACAAAGCAGCTGGTCTCACAGCTTCGAAGATCAAAAAAAGCAGACGGCGGGATGCTGTTCTGGAATTTTGGCCGTGAAACGGGTGCAGATTTGCAGCTGCTAGATGAGTCAGGACAGCACGTGTCGTTCTTTACTTTTCAAAATATAGAGACTGACGTTTGTCAGAAAATGAAAGCTTATCAGGAAAGAGAAGCATATCAAAAAATGGCGGCTTATCGGGAAAGAGAAGCATATCAGAAAATGGCGGCATATCAGGAAAGAGAAGCTTATCAGAAAAGAGAAGCATATCAGAAAATGGCGGCATATCAGGAAAGAGAAGCTGATCAGGAAACGGATGATTTGATCAGGAACATTTCAGCTCAGGGCTCAGAAACGTATAGTATTGAAAATATGGTTCAGGACACAGAGTATTCGAAAATAATTAAAAATTCAGTTCAAGAAGCCAGACATCCGTTTCGGTTTATTGATTCTGAGGATGAATATATTCTGGCTATACGGTATAACCCTTTTCGTTCTGATGAGATTGCGAAAGCAATTCTAAGCAGCGTGCCATTTGTTGCAGTGGTTACGATCATTTTGTCTTTTCTAAGTGCATGGATATTTTCTTATTATACCACCCATCCGATTATTCGAATAAATAAAATAGCAGGTAAGATCGCAGAACTGGATTTCAGCTGGTATTGTCCCGACATGCGAGGGGATGAGATCGGTATGCTTTCAAAAAGCATTAACAAATTGTCGGACAGGCTTCATGAGGCGCTGGATGAACTAGGTCTGCGTAATACGGTTTTAGAAGATGAGATTCGAGTGGAAAAGGAACGTGAGCGCAGAAGAATGCTCTTCTTTTCAGGAATCTCTCACGAATTGAAAACGCCGATCGCGATCGTAATTGGACAGTTGGAGGGTATGCAGGCAGGAATCGGTGTATATAAGGACAGGGATAAATATCTGGCTAGAAGTGTGGAAATACTGCAGTCCTTGAACCAGTTTATTAAGGAAGTGCTGTATGTATCCCATATCGATCTGGATAGGCAGATGATGTCATCAGGCCAGATAGAGAAAGTGAAGCGGCTGAATCTATCAGTTTTCTTGGAGCAGTTAATCGATGAGTATATCAGCTATGCCGAGTTTTATTCAGTTCGTATTGAGAGAGAGATTGAAGAGAGTTTGTTTGTATATGGGGATGAACTGCTGTATCAAAAAGCAGTCGCAAATATCCTCAGCAATGCGGTAACGCATATTTTGGAAAATAGGAATGCGGATAAAGATGGGAATATGGGTTATGTGGCAGTATGTCTGCGCCGCATAGATGCTAAGATCGAATTATCTGTGACCAATACGCCTGCGCATGTTGCGGATGAGCATCTGCCTCATCTATTTGAGGCGTTTTACCGCGTGAATGATTCCAAAGAGCATGGCAGCGGGTTGGGACTTTACATTACCAGAATGATTTTTGAGACCTTTCAGGTTGATAATAAAATAGAAAATACGTCGCATGGAGTGAAATTTACGGCAGTTTTTGCAGAGGCTGAATAATTTTTATGCCAAAATAGTGACAGATTAGATAAGGTGTTACACATTGGATACCTTGACGCCGGGTGAGGGGAGCGGTTCCGGCTATTCACAAATGTGACACCCTATCTGAACGGTTACCTAAAATAAATAGATTCACAAAAACTCCAGATAACAGTATGTTTCATGTGCTATGATAAATGCAGATCACAAGAATATTGAGAGGAGTAAAAAGATGAACATAGACATGAAGCACATTACAATGATCTATCCATCCGGGAAAAAGGCATTGAATGATATTTCTATTAGTGTGGAGAGTCCGGGATTTATCGGCATCTTAGGCCCGAATGGAGCTGGGAAAACGACATTAATGAAGCTGCTGATTGCGGGGCTGCTTCCGACGAAGGGAGCGATTCTTCTGAACCAAAAACCACTGCTTGCACAGGAAAAGTATCTAAAATCTCAGCTTGGGTACCTGCCTCAGAGCTTTGGACTATATGATGAGCTTTCGGTCTGGGAGTTTTTGGATTATATGGCAGCTTTAAAGGGAATCAAAGGGAAACGTGTGATTGAGAATGTATTAGAGCTGACAAATCTGTCTGAACATAAAAAAGCACGCATCCGTAATCTGTCTGGCGGCCAGAGGCAGCGTGTAGGAATTGCGCAGGCGCTTTTAGGCGATCCGCAGCTGCTCATTTTAGATGAGCCTACAGTGGGGCTTGACCCGGAAGAGCGTGTGAAGTTTCGAAATATTTTTTCAGAGATGGCGCAGGATAAAATCGTACTGCTGTCTACGCATATTGTGGAGGATGTACAAGCGGTGTGCAGCCGTGTGCTGGTGATTTACGGCGGATTGATTTTATATGACGGCAGTCCTTCGCAGCTGATTCAGGATACGGCGGGACATGTCGGTATCTGTATCTCTGAAATCGGAGAGAAGGTTCCGGATGGATGCTGCATTGTTTCGAAGGTCAATGTAAAGGAGGGGATACAATGCCGGGTCGTTTCAGAAGACCTGCCGTTATTTGTGGAAAAAACAGAACCGACGCTGGAGGATGCATATCTGTATCGGATTCAGAAGGAGGGAGGAAAATGAATCTGTTCTTTTTATATCTGGTAGAGCTGCGCAGGCTGGCGCTTCGAAAGCAGATCTGGCTGGCAGCGGCGCTGTGCCTGTGTACGCCCATTCTGGGATATACTGTTTATAAACCTGCCTGGTCGGATATTTTATCGGATCAGTATATTGCAAATCCGGCATTGGCAGCGACTGCCGCAGGTGCGGCTCTTTGGGCGGCGGCTGTGATTATGGAAAGCAGCCGTCTGCACAGAAGCGGGGCTGATGTGATTATGGATGCTGCTGCTTCACAGACGGGACTGTCAGTAGTGAGGATGGCTGCCATGATGACGCTTGCAGCGGCTGTGGCTGTCGTGTGTGCATTGATTTATCTGCCATTTACGTCTGCGAAGATGGAGTATCTATTTCAAATGAGATTCTATCTGGCTAATTATGGGGTGTTTGTGATTCCGACGTGGTGGATATCTATGCTGTTTGCAGACAGCTTTTATCAGATTACACGGCGTGTAGAGCTGTCTGCTTTGATGTATGCGGTGTTTGCTGCGTATAGCTTTAGCAGGAATATAGATTCTGATTATTTTATGAGCTGGCTGAATCCCATCGTCGCTGCTTATTCGGATGGATTTACGAGCTGGTGGCCGCTGCGTATCGGGGCTTATACGAGGGAAATGTGGCTGTGTGCTGCCGCAGCGCTGTGGCTAGTTTCGCTGTTGTGTACACGAAGATATGGGAAAAATCTGGCGGGATCGTTTGTAAAAGGGATGAAGAGGATTTATATGCCTGTCCTTGCAGCAGTGCTTGCGGCAGCAGGGATCTATATGTACCAGAACCAGCCTTTTATTGACCACGGCGCGAGTGAGTGGATTGATGAGAACAATATCATTGCGTCGCCTGTGACAGATGCCAGCTCTGTCCGGTATTCAATTTTAGCAGAGCCTGCGACCGGAAAGCTGACAGGCAGAGCAGAATACACGCTTGAAAAGCCGTACTGCGGGGAAGACAGATTACTGCTGAATCCGGGATATAAGGTAAAAAGTATGACCTATGGAGGAAAAAAGGTAGAGTATCGGACCGTTGTGGATGATTTAAACGGAGTCCGTTCTACTTATTTTACACTGCCCGATGTACCGGGAGAGACGCTGGTGATTGAATATGGAGGGTTACCGACCGTTTCCAAGGTTATGTCTGTATCGGATATGATTGATGATACGATTGATCCTGATTATATTGTATTAGGCTCGGCATCATTTGTGCCGCTGATTAATTATTTATGCCCGGAGGGGTCATGCACGATTGATATTACGATTCCAGACCATCTGGTACCGTTTTTGGATTATCAGGAGATGACAGAATCCAGCGGGCATAAAAATGGCATGAAGACATGGACATCTGAATGTGATATTTATATTATGGATTTTAAGGCAGCAAATTACATGACACAGAGCTTTGAGGCAGCTGGGACACAGGTTGATTTTGTGTACGGCAGGTCTTATCATGAAGCTGTAGAAGCATATGATGTCAAGCAGTCTATGAAGGAGGTTCTGGAATACTGCACGAAGCACTATGGAAAACTGGGATTTGCCGAGGTACAGAGACTGATTTTGCTTCAGGTGAGCTCTATGGCTATGGGCGGACATGCGTGGCCTGGCATTGCAGAGTGGTTTGAGACAGTGCTGTCACCGGTTACATTGAGCGATCCTGCCAGAGGAGCCAGCGCGACAGAGGTATTTATTCATGAGATGATTCATCAGTGGTGGGGCGGATATGGGCTGAACTGTGATGAGGACGGCTTGTGGTCTGAAGAGGGACTGACAGTTTACTCTACTTACCGGCTGGTAAAAGAAAAATACGGTGAGCTCTATGCAAAGCAGTATTATGTAGATGAATGGAAGGAAGCGGTAGAGGAGCAGAACAGAGACTTTTACAATCGCCACCCGGAATATCTGAAAATGCTGCCAGAGTCCTATCAGGCGAGAATACGGTCAGAAAACAGCGGGATTAATATGTACATGCGTATGCCGCTGATGATTCTAAAGGCAGAGAAGCTGGTAGGCGGGGAGAAAAAAATGGATCAGATTCTGCGGCGCATGTATACTGACAGAGAGCAGTATGATGATACGATGTTCAGCTATCAGGATTTTCTAGGTGCCTGCGGACTGGATGATGAGGATCTTAAGATTGAATGACAGAAGGAAAAAAGCATCGTGTTTGAGACAGGATATTGGGCAGGGCATTAGGGACAGAGGTATTTGTGTATGGCAGGAAAGAGGCTGAACTGAGCTGTATCAATGAAATCTGCATATGGAATAAGGAGGAGTTTCGATTGAGTAAGACGTATGGAAAAATATTTATATATGAACTAAAGAGAATGACTGTCAGCTGGCTGTTTCCGGCTATGCTTGTGGTGAATGGAGTTTATGCGTGGTTTGTGCTGACGACAGATATTCTAATGGGCGCTGCGCATACAGCACCGTTTTCGGTATGGAGCTATTGCGTATATATTGGAAAGATGATGCCGACAGCTTTGACGGCGCTCCTGCTCCTTCTGGCAGGATATTATGGGAAGAAACAAAAGCAGGCTGAAGTTCTGCTGTCGGCAGCTCCGGTCACTGCTTCCTGCCAGCTGCTGATCCGCTCGGCAGTGCTTGGTGTATGCTTTTTGGTGATCTGTGCAGTGGAGGTGCTGATAGCAGTTATCTTTTATAGCCGTTTTTTTCATTATTATCATTATGAACGATATCTGATTCCATCATTATTTATTATACTTCCCTGCTTTCTGTTCGTCCTTGGTCTTGGTCATTTAGCCGGAAGGATGCATGAAGGTGTTGTTTTCCTGACGGCAGGGGGTATATTTTTGGCAGGATTTGGCATGGCCGCGAATGTATTTGATTTTTTTGGAGCAGAGTATTTTGCATATATACCGCTGACGCTTCAGACAGGGCAGGATGGAGAACCGGGGTTTGTACTGGATGCGGTATGGATGATAGTAAGGCTGCTGTATGGTCTGCTTGGGATGGCGCTGGTTTTGATTAACATATACAGCATGAATCGAAAACCGACGAAAGCATAAACTGTAATTTTTATCTGGTCATGTGTGTAACATTATGGTCTTCCAAAAGATTTGACAGCACGCACTTTGAAGTTGCGCAATTCAAAAAAAATTGCACAGTTTGATTGGTTGATGTCTGTTCGGAAAAATACTATACTGATAATGCAGTGCGGCGCAAGAAAATAAAAAGGAGAATTTTTTATGAGCTTCGGAAAAATCTGCAGTTTTTAAGACATCTGAAAGGAAATATGACACAGGAGGATTTAGCTGAAAAAATGAATATCAGCCGTCAGACTGTATCAAAATGGGAGCTGGATACAGCGCAGCCTGAAATGGATAAGGCGATAGCGCTCTGCAGTCTATTTAATTGCTCGCTGGACAACTTGTTCCGCGATGATATGGTCGATTGCGGCGAAGCATATACCAATTTGCGTGTAGAGACCGTTCCTGCCTTTCGCTATATAAAACATGCTGTTATAAGCTCCGATCCGGAGGGGGATGCTATCAACAGAGTATTTTATATTGCCCGCAGCTGCGGCGTGGAGAATCCCCGTGTCATTGGCTGGGATTTTTCAAATGTATCACAGGAACAGGTGAATGTTTTCAACATGCATAGGTACGAAGCGGCATGGATATTGCCTGACGGGATAGTACCTCCTGATATTGAAATACACGAGCAGTCAGATCGCAAGTATGCGGCGATACACATTGAGACACCCTTTGAAAATCCTTTTGTGACCATACCAAACGCCTATAAAAAGCTTATGGAATATATGCGTGTGAATGGTCTGGAACATACGGAAAAGAACGTTATCCCTTGCTTTGAAACCGATGGGGGAAATATGGATAATTATATTGCTTGTAAATAGAAGATAGTTTTAATAATACATACTTTTAATGAAGGGTCCGGTATGCTATAATATAGGAAATAAAATGAGCACGGAGGATGAGGGCATGGATTTAACAAAATTTCAATGGACAAGAGAGCCGCAGAGCTGCATAATAAGTAGCGACCGTATTGAGATTGTTACAAAGCCGCATACGGATTTGTGGCAGAGGACGTATTATCACTTTCAAAATGATAATGCGCCTGTATTGCAGATGGAAACAGAGGAGCTGTATTTTAGCTTTGTAGTAAAGACAGAATTTGAAGAAAGTCACCATAGATTTGACCAGTGCGGTATCGTGATGTATCTGGATAGTGAAAACTGGCTGAAAGGATCTATTGAATATGAAACTGAAAGCTTTCAGCATTTGGGGAGCGTAGTGACTAATTATGGGTATTCTGACTGGGCAACAACGGCGATCGATACTTCGATCAAATCTATGTGGTATAGGCTGAGCCGGAGGGAAGACGATTATTGTATTGAATGTTCGTCGGATGGGGAAGTATTTGAGCAGATGAGGATCTGCCATATGCATGAAGGTAAAGGAAAAATACAATTCGGGATATACGCCTGCTCTCCAGAGGATTCATCCTTTAAAGCTGTATTTTCTAATATGCAGCTGATGGAATGTCAGTGGAAGGCGCATGATGGGCAGAATTAGATCTGTGGCGTGACCATGTAATCGAAGCCGGGGATCAGGCAAAACGGCTTTTAAAGCAGGAATAAGCCAAAAGCTTCAGCTGCAGGTTTGTTTATCATAAATATGGGGCTGTCACATTAAGCATAATGTATTGATTATTCTTAATGCGACAGCTCCATATTTGTATTTCTTCAGTGTAAAAATGAATCGAATGTACCAGTGCCTTGTAAAGTTTATAACGAACTCATTTACTGTGCGATTTAAGCTGCAAAACATTATAATATTTCAAATCATTGTTACGATTTTGGGCAAATCTTACCACTGCCCGGATTTTTCAAACACGCTCTAGTACATCGGTCACTAAAGATCTCATAGGTTCACGCCGGATATTTTTTCGAGAGTGCATGACAAACAACCGAGGGCGTACCCGGGGTACATTAAGGTTTTTGTCATGTGCTATCGGAAAAATAGACAAGTGAAACTGTGAGATCTTTAGTGACCGGTGTACTAGAGATGGAAGAAAAACTGGCTGTGTGAATCGGATTAGTTGCTGTTTGATGTGAAATCAATTTCAGCATATTTAACAAAATGACATGGTAAATATTATTAAACATGCCAATTTACAAGTGATTAAATATAGTATATTATAATAACACACAAGTGAAATCGATAACACATAAGCAGGAGTTTAAAGTATTATTCAAAGCTGGCAGGAATTAGGAATATGGATTATAAAATTGACCTGTCATCCAGCTGCTTTGCGTAAAAAATTTATAAGAAATGGAGGAAGAGAAATGAATCGAAAAGCCATATTTTTGGATATTGATGGAACATTGACAGAGCCGGGAAGTAATGAACCGCCAAACTCAGCCTTATGTGCGATCAAAAAGGCAAGACAGCAGGGGCATTATGTAATATTATGCACAGGCAGGAATTATGACATGCTAAAGCCTCTGCTAAAATATGAATTTGATGGCTTGGCGGCTAGTTCCGGCGGTTATATCGAGTGCCGGGGTGAAGTCATTTACGACTGTCCGATGACAGAAGAGCAGAAAAATGCGGCGATGGATATATTAAAGGAAAATGGAGTCTATCGAACGGTAGAATGCATGGATGGATCCTATACCGATGAGGGATTTAAGGAGTTTTTAAGAGATCATGCTGCGGAAGGCAGTAACAGTGAGATGCTGAGATGGCGCGAGCAGATTGAAAAGTCTCTGAATATTCTGCCGATGAAGGAATACCGGGGGCAGCCTGCATATAAGATCGTGGTCATGAGTCCTTCTATGGAACAGCTGAAACAGCCAATGGAGCAGCTTTCGGAGTATCTGGATTTCTGTATTCAGGATAAAAATAAGCACGGATATGTAAATGGAGAGGTGCTGAGTAAGGAGTACGATAAGGGAAAGGCTGTGGAAATGGTCTGCAGATACTTGAATATTCCTTTATCTGATGCGGTCGCAATCGGAGACAGTATGAATGACAAGGAGATGCTGATGGCGGCAGGATTAAGTATTTGTATGCGAAACGGCAGTGAAGCGTTAAAAAAGATTGTGGATGATATTTGCCCGTCTGTAGCAGAAGATGGAATCCGTGAAGCATTTCTAAAATATCATTTCATCAGTGCATAAAGACTGCGGGCTGTGTTGTCAAAATCGAGATGAACGATTGGCATTGATGTATACAGCTGCGGTCCGAGAAGCTGATCTGGAAAGTGCGGATCATGAGAATGATATTACAAATAAAATAAGGATTAGATGTAATGGATTACAAAAAAATAGAATAGGGAGAGATAGATATGGCAGTGGATTATGCGAAATGCGCGAAAGAGATTTATGATAATCTGGGCGGCAGGGATAATCTGGTCAGCGCAGCACATTGCGCGACCAGGCTTCGTCTGGTAACGGTGGATAATAGTAAGATTGATATGAAAAGACTCGAAAATATCGATGGCGTAAAGGGAGTATTCAGCAATAACGGGCAGCTGCAGCTGATTATAGGCACAGGCACTGTCAATAAGGTGTACGATGAATTTTTAAAGGTAAGCGGGATGACAGCTGCGACAAAGGAAGAGGTAAAGGCTGCCGCTGCGGCACAGCAGCCGCTGATAAAACGGATGATTAAGGCACTGGGTGATGTATTTGTGCCGATTCTGCCTGCCATCGTGGCTTCCGGGCTAATGATGGGACTGGTGGAAGCACTGGGCAAGGCAATTCCGTCTTTTGCCGGCAGTGACTGGTACGGTATTTTAGACCTGATGGCAAATACAGCATTTACGTTTTTGCCGGTATTAATTGCAGTATCTGCAACGAGGGTATTTGGTGGAAATATTTTTCTTGGCGCGGTCATCGGCATGATTATGATACATCCGAATCTGATTAATGCATGGTCGGTAGGCTCTATGGATGCAGCCGATATTCCGGTATGGCATCTGCTGGGATTTCCGATTCGGCAGGTAGGTTATCAGGGGCATGTGATTCCGGTTGTAATCGCGGTCTGGCTGATGTGCAGGATTGAAAAATGGCTGCATCAGCATGTGCCGGAAATGATCGATTTGTTTGTAACTCCTCTTTGTACAGTGCTTGCAACAGCGTTTCTTACATTGGGACTGATCGGGCCGGTATTTTCAATCGCAGAAAACTATGTATTAGATTTTGCGGCATGGATAATTACGGTAGGACACGGCATAGGCGCGATGGTCATGGGCGCTCTGTATCCTCTTACGGTAGTGTGCGGCATTCATCATATGTATAATGTCATCGAGGCAGGTATGCTGTCTGCGGCGGACGGACTGAATATCTGGATGCCGGTAGCGTCTGCGGCGAACTTTGCACAGGGCGCAGCATGTCTGGCTGTAGGATTAAAAGCAAAGAATTTGAAGACAAAATCGGTAGCGGTTCCTTCGTCTTTATCAGCAGCGCTTGGAATTACAGAACCTGCGATTTTTGGTGTAAACCTGCGGTTTGTGAAGCCATTAGCGTGCGGCATGGCGGGCGGTGCGGTTGGAGCCCTGCTTGGAGCGATTTTCCAGATCGGAGCTACTTCGTATGGTGTGACAGGACTTCCGGGATTTTTAATTACGCTGGATTATACAGTGCAGTACGCAGTGATACTTGTGGTATCGTTCGTGATTTCGTTTGCTTTGACATGGTTTGCCTGGCAGGAAGAGACAGAAGAAGCACAGATTGAGGCCGCAGCGGAAAATGCCGGAGCATCAGCAGAAAATATAAAATCGTCTGCGGAAAATGCGGAGTCAGCGATGGACAATAGGAATGCAGCTGCAAAAAATGTGAAGACATCGACAGCGAACAATCAGTTGAACAAACAGAACGCGGAAGTTATGCAGCCTTCAGGCGTATCTGGAGTGACATAATTGCATCATACGGTTGACATGTAATGAAGAAGTTATGCAGCCTTCAGGCGTATCTGGAGTGACTGACGCGAAGGCACTGTTTGCACCGGTAAAGGGAAATGTGATTCCAAGGGAACAGATCCCGGATGAGACGTTTGCATCAGGAGTACTTGGAGACGGGGTAGGTATCGAGCCGGAGGCAGGTGAAGTGTTAGCTCCTTTTGACGGAGAGATTTCATCTGTTACAGATACACGCCATGCGGTCGGAATCACAGGGCCTGAAGGAATGGAAGTGTTAATTCATGTGGGAATTGACACTGTGAATATGCACGGAGATGGATTCGAGCTTTTTGTAAAGGAAGGGGATACTGTAAAGGCAGGACAGAAGCTGATGACATTCGATACAGCTAAGATCATGGCAGCCGGATACAGTACGACGACGGCAGTTCTATTGACAAACAGTGATGATTATTCTGAGTTTCGTGTCTTAAAGACCGGCAGGACAGAGACGATGGAGAAGCTGTTTACAATTTAATGTGCGCAGGACTCATTCTTGGAGGTGCATAAAAGGCGCATATAGGTTTCGTGTGGAAAGTGTTTCAGCTCTTTTATATGGCTTGGAACGCTTTCCATTACTATTTATGCATGTTAACACAATTCATATTCATAGTAGCAGCTCAGATCGGGCGGTCGCTTTTTTTCCAAGCAAGATGATTTTTTGCTGAAGTTTTAATGAAAAGGGCACGGGTATACTACCACATTGAGCCGTCTGGCGAAGCATACCTGGATAAACTGGTAGCAGATTACCATAACATGGTCAATGGGGTAAAAAATATTTTTGACTCATTCCAAAAGGAGATGGAACCTAATGGATAAGATATGCCGGCAATATATTTCTAATGTAAGGTCATTGTTCCCAATTATGGGGAAGGCTGAAAAGAGATCCATCCGTTCTTTGGCTGTAGACGTAAATGATTACTGTTCCGAAGAAAATATTGTAACCATTGGCACATTATATGAAAGATACGGCTCACCCAGTGATATTGTAAATACATATTACTCTATTTCAAATACTGAAAAGCGCATTAAACAAATAAAAACCTGCAAATGGATAAAACGGACAATTCTATTGCTCCTGCTCATTGCTGCCACCGCCGCCATCTGGTGTGCTTACACTTATGACACATGGCAGTCTTTTAAACGGGAAGAATCCGTTTTTACCGAAACGGTTATAGAATAATTTATTAAGGAAAGGAGACTATAATAGAACCCAAAAAGCAGATTCTATTATGAAAAAAATATTATTTATACTCTTGTTTGCAGTTTTTATATCCTCTTTCCCTGCCAAGGCATTGCCAGTACTGTATCCGGGGCTGAATATGTTGATTCCCCATATTACACTGAAACGACCATAAGCAATGCCGTTTTTCCCTTGGATTCTTTTATCATGCCACAAAGCGCAGGCCATACCATTACAAAAACAACAAAAGTAAAAGCATCTGATGGCACAGTCCTTTGGTCTGTTTCAATTACGGCATCTTTTACATATGACGGGGCAGCAGCATTACACACTGCTAAACGATTAGATCAGACTGGAGATGATGATTCGTGTTACAAAAAAAGCTGTTATTTTTCAGTCATACATGATTATAAAAAAGCTGTTATTTTTCAATAATATACAGTTTTTCTTACAAAAGCACAAGTTATTGACATTGAAATGATTCCAAATGCTTGAAATAGCAGCAGAGTCTGGTATAATGAGCATAAAAAAGGCATAAAAAGGAAGAATTATTATTTAAGGATACATTTAGAAAGATCAGGAGCACCACACATGAACATAGCGCAAATTGCAAAGCTGGCTGGCGTGTCCAGCGCGGCTGTTTCCAGATACTTTAATCATGGATATATTTCGGAAGAAAAACGGGAGGCAATCCGCAGAGTAGTTGAAGAGACAGGTTATAGGCCTTCTGTGCAGGCACAGACGCTTCGGACAAAAAAAACGAAAATGGTCGGCGTGATTGTGCCGAAAATCGCATCTGCATCCATTGGGAGGGTTGTAGAAGGGATTTTATCTGTACTGAATGAAAATGGATACCAGATGCTTCTGGCTGTTACCCAGAATAATCCAAAAAAAGAATTGGAATACCTGAATGTGTTAGATAATAAGCAGGTAGACGGGCTTATTTTAGTAGCTACAGTATTTACCGCGGAGCATAAACGTATTCTGAAAAATCTATCGGTTCCATCGGTGATCGTAGGCCAGCAGCTGAGCGGCCACTGCTGTGTGTTTCATGATGATTATCATGCTGTATACGATGTAACAAAATTATTACTGGAACAGGGAAGGAGACAGCTGGGATATATCAGTGCGGTTATGCAGGATCAGGCAGTCGGGGCAGAGCGTTATCGTGGATTTAAAGATGCTGTATGCGATCAGTCTATGCCGGAACTGGCAGACAATTATGTGACGGCTTCTTTTACGGTTGCTTCAGGATATGAAAGTACTGCTAAGCTGCTTCAAAAGTGCGGGAATCTGGACGGGTTGGTCTGCGCAACAGATACGATTGCAGCTGGTGCCATGCAGTATCTGTGGGAGCATAAGATTGCGGTTCCTGAGCAGATGATCGTAGCGGGCCAGGGAGATTCTGAGATGTCCAGAGTTACTGCACCTCCTTTGCTGACCGTGCATTATTCTTATGAAAAGAGCGGCGAGATCGCAGTGAATATGCTGATGGAACAGTTTCGGCAGGATGAGGCAGCGGTGCAGGAGGTAAAGCTTGGGTATTATATTGCGGGGGATAAGTAAGAGAGTGCCGCGAGAAGTGAGCTTTAGAAGATGAGCATGTAACAAATCCAGAGCTTGGCGGGGAGAGATTTTTGCAGGGCTAAATATATGGAAAGAGGAAAAATACCGTGCTCTTCAGGGAACGTATCTGGTTATCAGCCTTTCTTTTGCGAATGTAAAGGAAAATACATTTGCAAAGGCAAAAATAAGGCTGTGCCAGATTCTATCAGATTTATATGATAAGAAGCGGTATTTAAAGGACAGTGGTGTTCTTACAGACAAAGAGAAGGAATATTTTGACCGGGTATCGTGGGATATGGAAGAAACCGATGCGACGATCTGCCTGCATAAGCTGTGTGATTTTATGCAGCGCTATTATGGTAAAAAAGTGATAATTTTTTTGGACGAATATGATACGCCTATGCAGGAGGCCTATGTCAACGGGTATTGGGAAATTATATGAATAGAGTAGCTTTGGAAACATTCAGCAGTTTTGATGCCGGAAAAAAGCCTTCCGGATATACGGAGCCGGAGCGTTTCTATCGTGGATTTGTGCTGGGACTCATGGTTGAATTATTAGACAGATACTCGATTACTTCGAACCGTGAGAGCAGCTTTGGGCGTTATGATGTCATGTTAAAGCCTAAAAGTAACATTGGTATGTGTAAGAGTGAGGGACTTCATGCCATCATTATAGAATTTAAAGTACATGATGCGCAAGAGGAGAAATCAATGAAAGAGACCGTCGATGCAGCTCTTTTGCAGATCGAAGAAAAGCAGTATGATTCAGCTCTTAAAGCAGAGGGAATTTTGGATGAACAGATTAAAAAGTATGGTTTTGCGTTTGAAGGAAAGACGGTATTGATTGGCTGGGAAGCCGTTTTATGAATTATGAATAGAAATGAACGACTATAAAGGAGTCATTGTATGAAGCATTTAAGAAGATTTGCGCAGGCAGCTTTCATGCTGTGCGGCATACTATGCCTTGCGGCTGCTGCAGCCGCAGCAGACAGGGCAGCAGGCTGTATACAGATTCAGGAGCAGCAGCTGTCAGTTTCCGGCATCAGCAGAGAATATGAATTGTTTCTGATGGCGGATACCCATATCAGCTTGTGTGACGAGAGGGATTCCGGACTGATAGAAAAAGCAGATTCGCGCAGGAAGGCATTTGAAAATGAAAGCGGGCGGACGGCGGTACGTACGATGCAGAATCTGATTAAGGAATCGATTGACGGGGATGCAGATCTGACGATTCTTGCAGGAGATATTGTAGATTCTGCAATGTATGCGTCGATTGATTTTGTGCAGGAGCAGGTTAATCGGCTGGAGCAGCCGTATTTATATGTGACGGGCAATCATGATTTTGAATATGGGAGCGAATATTTTTCAAAAAAGGCGTATCGGAAGTATTTTCCCCGGCTGAAGGGCCTGACAGGGACAAGTGAGCAGTATGTCATTCATGAATTTGATGATTTGATTGTGGCGGGAATTAACGATAAAAACAATCAGTTTCCAAAGAGTGCGGTAGAAGCCCTGATTCCATATATGCAGGGGGATAAGCCGGTGATCTTAGTGCTGCATGTGCCGCTGCAGCCGCAGTCTGCCGACTCGGATTTGGAGCGGCAGGCAGATGATGTCTGGGGACTTTCTGACAAAGGCAGATGCCGTGTTCTGATCGGAGAGACAGCGTGCAGGCCGAATAAAACGACGCAGAAGCTGCTGGATGCAGTATTTGCCGAGGGAAGCTCTGTAGCGGCAGTATTTGCCGGGCATATCCATTTTTATAACCGGAGTATGCTGAATGATGAATCAGAGCAGATTGTGGCAGGGGCAGGATATTATGGGGATGCTGTCCGAATCCGGCTTGTGCCGCAATGAATATTTGCGGCATAAAAGATTAATGAAATATGAAAAAAGTGCAAAAACAGTCATTTTCCCTCAGCTCGAAAAAAATTGAGGAAAATATTAGTAAAATTGCAAGGATTTGTTTACAAAAAACAGATAATCATGTACAATGATAACAATTGGAAGTGGGACGTTAATTGAGTTTTGAATGAAAACGGCCTGCTTCGAAGAAGTTATTATTCAGCAATTTTCAATAATCATGTAATATTGAAAAAAAGAGCGTTTTTCAATAATCATGTAATATTGAAAAAAAGAGCGTTTTTCAATAATCATGTA
>CANDMV010000025.1 GCA_947385875.1 uncultured Eubacterium sp.
GGAACAGAAAAAGAGCGGAAATATGGGCTTTAAAGAGTTTCCGAGACCGCTCTGAATACTTAAATGGAGGTTACTACAATGGCGCTTTCTAACTTAACTGGATGGAACGGAAACAATGCGGGTACAGCCTGCGGAGCAGTAGATAAGCCGGAAGAGAAACCGGCAGCCTGTGGTACAGCCTACGGAGCTGGCGGCAAGTAATCCGTTCTAGGTTCTTCTCCAAATGTGTTTCCGGTGGGAAATATCCCATCGGGAGCATGTGAAATTTTTTCGGCGACAGGCTTTTATTTGTCTAAGCCGATTACATATGAAAAAGGACAAAGTGAGGTATGCGAGATGAAGCAATATTTTTCTTTTCAATGGCACATTACGGATGAGTGCGACCAGCGGTGCAAGCACTGCTACATTTTTTCGGGAGATGCCTGCAAAAAAATTGATTCCATGAATTGGCAGCAGATGCAGGAGACATTCTATAACTGTCTTGATTTTTGTAAGGTTTACAATCGTTTGCCTTATTTCTATATTACCGGTGGTGATCCAATCCTGCATCCGGATTTTTGGAGGCTGTTGAAGCTGCTTCACGAACACGGCATACCATTTACCATTCTTGGAAATCCATTTCACCTAAATGAAAAGATCTGCCGTGAGCTGAAGGAATACGGCTGTGAGAAATATCAACTGTCTATCGACGGGCTTCGTGAAACGCATGACTGGTTCCGCAAATCCGGCTCCTACGACTGCACCCTGGAAAAGATTGACTGCATTAACCGCGCGGGAATCCGCAGCGTGGTTATGACGACTGTTTCCAAAACCAACCGCATGGAGATTCCCGGTATTATTGATGCTGTTGTAAAAGCAGGTGTCAATGTATTTGCTTTTTCCCGTTATGTTCCTGGCGGCGGCGATCTGGACGCAAGTATGACGCCGATGGAATATCGGGAACTGCTTGCAATATGTGATAAAAAATTCAAAGAATATGAGGCGGATGGCTGTAAGACATATTTTAATAAAAAGGATCATCTGTGGACGCTGTATGAATATGAAGCAGGAACTTTCAAAATTCCCGAAACCGCAGAGGAAGGAATGATTTACGGCGGCTGCAACTGCGGCAACTGCCAGATCACGATTCTTCCCACAGGCGATATCTATGCCTGCCGCCGGGGAGCCGACAGCAAAGTGGGCAATGTGTTCATAGACAGGCTTGCGGATGTCTGGGTATGTGAAATGGAAGTCTATAGGGACTATAAAAAATTTGAAAAATGCTCAAAGTGCGAACTGTTGGCGTTCTGCCGCGGCTGTCCCGCTGTCGCAAAAGGAACAGCAGGAACACTGTCTGCACTGCGGAAGCTGTTACGAACACTGCCCTGTAAAGGCGGTTCAGAAACGAGGCGGAAAATGAATCAGACAGAAAGAAGAAATTGCTTAATTTAGGAATTGTTCTCAGAGGGCCGGAATATGCAGATCTGCAGGTGAGCTTCATTTTTCAAATGACAAAGCGGCAGAGATTGCAGTCAGAACGGTAAAGGAATACCGGGAACGGATTCACAGCAGTATGGAGGTGATATTCTATGTTTTCAGGAATGAGGATTACGAAATCTATAGAAAACTGCTTGGAGCAGATTGAAAGGCTGAAAAAAGAACTTGCACAAGCGGATGCGGTGGTTATTGGAGCCGGTGCAGGACTTTCTGCCGCTGCAGGTTTTGCATATACTGGGGAAAGGTTTACGCGCTATTTTTCCGACTTTGAAGCAAAGTACGGTTTTGAGGATATGTATTCGGGAGGGTTTTATCCGTATCCTGCGCTGGAGGAGCATTGGGCGTACTGGAGCCGTTATATCTATATCAATCGGTATATGGATGCGCCGAAACCAGTCTACCATAAACTATACGACCTGGTGAAGGACAAAGATTATTTTGTGCTGACAACGAATGTGGACCATTGTTTCCAAAAAGCCGGATTTGATAAATATCGGCTGTTCTATACACAAGGGGATTATGGTTTGTTTCAGTGCAGCAGGCCCTGCCATCAGAATACCTATGATAATGAGACCGTTATTCGGAAAATGGTTGAAGCACAGGGCTATATTATTGACACGGACGGCACATTACTTCTGCCGAAAGGCATATCACCTAAAATGATGGTTCCGTCAGACCTTGTTCCGCATTGTCCGAAGTGCGGGGAGCCCATGAGCATGAACCTTCGGGCAGATCATACTTTTGTAGAGGATGAAGGATGGCATCTGGCCTCGGAGCGGTATGCAGAATTTATCCGAAGACATCAGAATATGAAAGTACTGTTTTTAGAGGCTGCAGTCGGATTCAATACACCAACAATCGTAAAATACAGCTTTTGGCGCATGACTCATGAATGGAAAGATGCCGTTTATGTCTGCGTGAACTATGGAGAGGCATATGCACCTGATGAAATAAAAAAGAAATCTATTTGTATCAATGGAGACATTGGAGATCTTTTGTATCAGCTTTAGTAATAAATGAATATTACTGGTTCGTTTCAGTCGTTGTCAACAAAGCGAGGGCATATGCCTGATTTACTGTTACGTCATTATAAAAAAAAGCGGCCGCAAAGACACTCTCTGCGGCTGCTGCCATTTACGCAATTTATACATTTATAAACAGCTTTATTTTTTGTATCGCTTTTTTCAATCACTTTTGGATTGCTCTTATCAGGGCGTGATTACAATCTTTTGCATTTCTTCTATAGATTCTGTCGGAACATCCACATCTTTTGAAAATACACACGACACTTCCGATAAAATTTCAAATAATTTTTTCTGGTCATTCTTCACAGCATCTAGGATATGTATAATCTCATCATATTCCGTATAGTCTGTTGGTGTTGCTTTCTTCTTCACAAATACCAGTTTTGGAAAAGCGGCCGTTGAAATATCCACTGTTTGAAAAATTTTAAGTACTATTTCATACAGCTTCCCGCATCGGGCCAGCTCATGGCCAGAAATTCTCCTCCAAAAGCCCGGCTGTTCTTTTCTATAGTCCTCTAATTGGTTCGCCATATTTCGAACTTCATACATATCCGCATATGGTTCTTGCGTACGGCATTGTACAATATACTCATCGATTGCTCTGTCGAGCTGTTTTTCTTCTTTGATTCCTCTTCCTTTGAACGCAGTGTTTAGGCTTTGAAACAGCTTTGCAAGTTCATTAGCGTACTGCTGCTTTTGCAAATTATCTTCCATATGTTTACAGTATCCTGCCGTTTTACAAATAGCCATTCGGAAGAAAATATATAAAAACCGCTCTGGGCAAGGTGCATAAGCACATAAATGAACTAAAGTGTTTCTATTCAAAATAGATTGATTTTCATTGATCATATACACAACTGGAATCGTCTGCCATACATCCGTAAAATAATTCCAAGATCTAGCAATCTCTCTGAATATCTCTTTTATTTCATCCAAATTTGAACCCCGATTTTTACGAAAAAACAGCCGCCTGCTTTCCTCCGACACAGCGTCGTCGCACGCAAACTCTTCCCTATATTTATTTTGCAGATTTATAAAAACAGTTCTTTTCGCATTTAGATCCATAATAATCTGATCATTATCTGACAAGATCTTGCGCAGCAGACCTGCCTGCTCCATGTCCATACAGATACATTTCCCGCTCCTGCACGCGACAATTTCGCAGATGTCGCTATCCGCGGCAAATATTATATTGTATAACACAGGTATACAATCCTCTATCTTTCGTGGCTCCATTAATTTATGCAATCCCCATTGTTCATTATTCTGTCAGCCAGTTTAATGGATTGATCCAGATAATCTTTCTGCGGATAACTCCAAGCGTCGTTGATCAGAACTTTGCTAAAAGCTGTCGTAATATCCGTTTCACACAGCTCTTTCAGCTCTTCTTCCTCATATCCGGCTATTTCTGCATTTTTGAAATGTTCCTTAAATGCATCCATAAACTGTATCTTACATGCAGCGGCATTCTTTTGTCTCTCTCTTGCCATTCGTTCTACTTCGAACAGCCCATACAAGTATGGAAAATACTTTTCTTCCTTATATTTGTAGTTTTGTTCGCCGGCATGCAGCAAAGAAATGAAATAGACATTTTCTTCATTCTGATACTTTTTTGCAACAATCGATCCTTTTCCAAAATCAATCGCTTTCAATGCATGGGAATATGCTTCTCCCCCTTCCTTTGCCAAACGTGCTGTAAGCATTGAAAAAGGATACCCTGACAGTCTCGACGGCTCCTCGGTCTGTTTTTGGACGTATTTCTCCCATTCTTTCTCATCCAGATCACCATTCATACATAGAAAATGCTGAATCAAGAAATTAGTATCTTCTCTAGCTTCATTTTTTTCTAACGCGGTTACTATTTCCTCTAACACAGTAAAATCCGGACTCAGATCCATTAACGTCCTTTCGTCAACCTCTTCATAAACCTTTTCCACTGTTTTGAATAAATCCAAAATTTTGCTAATGCTCAGCTGCTGCAGCTTATCCTGATCCAAAATCTGGCCGCCAAAGTTAACTTCTTCCTCCTGAGACTTTTCACGAACAAAAAATATCTGCTCCACAAAGCGCTAATCACATATACAATCACACGATAAACCAATTCTTCGTTAAACTCAGACATTTTCTCTTTATAATCTTTTTGAATAAACTCGCTTAATATTTCTTTATATGTGAAAAGGGAGTTTCCCGAAACCGGCATTAGCGACACCATAGGCGCGATAATATATAAGCCCAGGTCTTCATTCAAATAAAACCGCATACTCTGAAATAACGCAAATTTCCATGACTTTGGATCTATCCACGCATAGGAATACAAATTCAACTGCGCATGCGTTTGATTATGCAGCGTACATACTTTTTCTTTTTGCAAAAACCGCTTTACCGCCTGCCCTGGCACTGACGCGCTTTTTAAAACAATATTTGGCACATATGAGGTATAAGGCCGGCCAGATAAATACAGCACGTCTATAATCGTATCTACAATCGCTCTCCATGCATGTATGCTGACTAGTTTGTCTACAATGGCATTTTGTATGCAAGTCTCTTTTAATACGTCATTTTCGTTTTCTGCAAAGGAGAAAACGTCAACTATAATATTATTTTCCCTAGCCAGTTCCTCTATCTGTTTATATAACTGATAAATCGTCCTGCCGTGTATGATCACATCGTCTGCAATCAACAGTCTGTGTATCTCTCCATTCTGTATATTTTTCGCATAATAAGGAAGTGCCCGATCTGAAATAATAATGGGTTTTACTTTCCCAGAAAATTTCTCATCATATAGGCGGCGAACCCTTGCGCCGTCTTCTTCCCGCGTAAGTTCCAATAATGCAAAAAAAAGATTGGAACATTTGCGTGCCAACAAGATCTTCAGCTCATAGTCTGCCAAATATACCTTTTCTACAAAGGCAAGCAGCTCTCTGTATTCTGTGACAGAAATTCTTCTTAATATTTTTTTCTTTTGTTCAATCAACTCTTTTTTCATGGTTTTATTTCATTTTACCAATCCTTTCCCATTTTTGTTCATAAGAAAACCAGCCATTTTCAGTCTGGCACTTTACTAAAAATGGATCCGACTGATTTTCTTTCGAATCAAATGTCATTCGCAGTATATTAGATTTGCCCTTTTTTCCATTATATTCATATTGTATGATTATGCAAATACACAAACCCATATACTGATAATCTAAATTCTTCCGCCCGCTATATAGAATAAATTCTTCTAATTCTGTTTGCAATTTATTTGCAATATCCTGCGTATTAGGCTGAAAGATATTTAAACTACAGTTGAACGTATACACGGTATGAGCTGCTTGTCTATGCCGCTCAAAGCTCCAAAAATCAGAATAAGACTTGTCCCATTGTCCTTTTCCATTTCTAAATGCCGCTTGATAATCTTGTCCGTTCAATGAAAATACGATCTTATCCACCCGCAGACTCTTCAATACAATATCATTTTTTACATTAAAAACGATATGCAGATCAGTCAGCCAGTGATGTCCAGCCTCTTTGAACTGCTCTATGCTTTTATATACCCTTCTGTCTATTTGCTTGTAATAAGACGTACTATCCATTTTATAAAAATCGAGTCTGGCATCTTCAAGTTCCATCATTGGTGCATGATACCGATCTTCCAGATCATGCAGACGTTTTGTCTGTACCAACGCTACAACACCGCACAGCAATCCCGGAGCTGCACTTATCACAGCTCCCATAAATGTAACTGCCGCGGAAAACCATAATTCCCCGCTAAAATAATTGTCCGTCCCTAGATAACTTTTAATCACCGATGTAAAACCAGCATGTTCTTTATCCATAAAAACCAACATTGCTATCCCTGCCGCCAATACGAATACTATGAATAAACCAAACATGATTACCATAAAAGCAAATTTTATAAAACGCTTGAGACCTATGTAGAAAATCGACCTTTGGTCTTTCAAAAAACCAAGCAAAACCATAATCCTCTGTTCTGCAGTTTTTTTGAGCTTATGTAAGTATTTGCTGATTTTCCGGTTCTTATTCATGCGTAATCCTTATGCTTCCATTCGACAATTCACTTACTTTATTGGTTCAGTATAACATAAAATATAGGCTTGTACAAGCTTTTTCTATAAATGATGGTGTAACTATACATGGGGAGGATGTCTAAAAAGAGCATGAAGAAG
The DNA here is from genome assembly GCA_947385875.1 of uncultured Eubacterium sp. Classification (GTDB taxonomy): domain Bacteria; phylum Bacillota; class Clostridia; order Lachnospirales; family Lachnospiraceae; genus Eubacterium_J. The sequence goes on from CANDMV010000025.1 coordinate 6,671, forward strand.
TAAAAAACTCAAAGAATGATCACTGAACTGCTGGATATTAATACAAGCCCTAAAAACGGGATGACGAGCTGGATGGAAAATTGTATTGGACTAAATTTATGAAAACATCACATAAGCATATTGAGATGCATTAACTTCAAAGCCAAAAATGAAACTGCAACAAAAAATTTATAAATTTTTAAAATAGCTATTGACTCCTACGTTACGTCATAGTTTACAATGTGCTTACACGAGGAGGGAAACAAGATGATGACAGTAAATGAAGTAAGCAAATTGGCAGGCGTGAGTATACGCACCCTGCAATACTACGACAAATTCGGTCTTCTGCATCCAGCAGAATATACCGAGTCGGGCTATCGGCTGTATGACGATACAGCGCTGGAAAAGCTGCAGCAGATTTTATTGTTTCGTGAGCTTGAATTTTCATTAAAGGATATAAAAGCAATTATGGATCATCCAAACTTTGACCGAAGCAAAGCATTGGAACAGCAGATCACACTGCTTACGCTGAAAAAGGAGCATTTGGAAAATCTAATAGACCTTGCCCGTGGAATAAAAGCGATAGGAGTGAATAAAATGGATTTTACAGCATTTGATACAAGAAAAATTGACGAGTATGCCGAGCAGGCAAAATTATCATGGGGAAATACTCCTGAATACCGTGAATTTGAAGAAAAAAGCAGGAACCGGACAGCGCAGGAGACTCAAATCATCAGTACACAGATGATGGCGATTTTTACTGAGTTTGGTACTATGCTTGAGCTTGCGCCGGATTCAAAGAAGGTTCAGGCACAGGTTAAAAAGCTGCAGGATTTTATTACAGAGAACTTTTATAACTGCTCAGATAAAATCTTGTATAGTCTTGGCAGTATGTATGCCGGCGGCGGAGATTTTACGGAAAATATTGACAAGGCTGGCGGTAAAGGTACGGCAGAATTTGTTTTTAAAGCGATTCAGGTTTTTTGTAAGGAATGAAATAAGAATAGAAAGAGATTGATAAAATGAAGGATGCTTCAGAATTATTTGGCAGGTGGGATGAAACGATCATCTGGTCTTGTCTGCAGGGTATCATGGGAGAAATATATAAAAATGAGACTGGTGATGCGGCATTGGCTGTTCTGGGGGATTTTGCTTTTTGCGCGGGAAAGCCTGATGAAAAATTAATAAAGTTTAAGCCGGAAGGCTGCGAACAGGATTTTATCATAATGGTTCCTCAGAATGATGAATGGGCAGGGCTGATTGAAAATTGCTATGAAGATAAAGCAAAAAAAGTTTCAAGATACGCGATGAAGAAGGAACCGGATCTTTTTGATGTGGTGAAATTAAATCAGGTAGGCTCAAAACTGCCAGAGGGTTATCAGTACAAGATGTTGGAAGAACATGAATATATTTTATGCCAGAAATATAGATGGGCAAATGATTTTGTATCGCAGTTTAAAGATTATGATACATATAAGAAGCTGGGGCTGGGTGTAGTTATATTTAAGGATGGCGAGCTGGCGGCAGGCGCTTCTTCTTATAGCAGATATAGAGACGGTATCGAAATAGAAATTGATACAAGAAAAGACCACAGGAGAAAAGGATTGGCATATGCGTGTGGGGCAAAGCTTATTTTAGAATGTTTAAAAAGGGGATTGTATCCGAGCTGGGACGCACAGAATCTATGGTCAGTGGCTCTGGCTGAAAAACTGGGGTATCATTTTAGCCATGAATATACAGCGTATGAAATATATGGATATTAAGCCTGCATATGCATTTTACGAACCACCAATAAATGTTGTGAGCAGCCCGTTATGGAATTCTGGATTTATACTCTGCGTCTCAAAGATTTGCAGTCAAAACGAAAGCAGCGAGGAGCATATACAGCACAGCGCATTGCAAATAATAAAAATGGGCAGTATAAATCGCTTTGAGATGAGACTTTCATAGAAAAAATTAGTATGACAGATCTGGTAATCTGCTGTTGAATTCACCAGATCTGTCAAATGATGAGAGTGTCAAAAATTCCAATAATTATTTGCAGTCTATTATCTTTGTCTGTCTGATTTATGCCCGCCTGTTCCTCTATTTCGTCAAATCTTTTAAAATCACCGATACAATCTGTATATTCTTTTTCTGCCTTGCGAATGTCTTCTGCGACAAGCAGGTCTTTTTTGGATCGCTGTTAATATATTCCTGAAGCATAATGTAATCATACATAAGGTCTGGGTCTTTGTGCAAAGTTGCCGGCAGGATATAGATCTTTAGCATTGGAATTTTTATGGATTTTTAGTTGGATTTATACGAGTTGGCATGATACAATGTAGCTGCCAGATTTGAATTTGATAAGGAATGGATGCAATGGAGAAGAAAGTCGGTATTATATAGGATGCTGACGGTAAAAGCATTGTGGGCGTAAAAAACAAATACGGATGCAAAATTTGATTGGGGCGTATGACAGTTTTGTCAGGATTAAAAATTTTATGAGATAAATGCAGACGGTTCGAATTGGAGGAGTATCATGGCGGTTGGCATAACAACAATAAATAAAAATGTAATAGAAGAATTAATGGAGACAGTCCGCAGTCTGTATTTATCAGACGATATACCGTGGGTGATCGGGTATTCAGGCGGGAAAGACAGTACAGCTACCTTACAGCTCGTATGGTATGCGTTGGAAAAGCTGTCCTCTGCCCAGCTGAAGAAACCCGTCCATGTGATTAATACAGATACACGTGTCGAATCTCCGGTGATCTCAAGATGGGCAAAGAAATCGCTGGATGTACTGGAGAAAATGTCTGATGAAAAAGGTATGCCTTTTCAAATTCACATATTGAAGCCGAAGGCGGATAATACATTCTGGGTTAATTTGCTGGGGCGCGGCTATCCCTTTCCAAGAAAGAAATTGAGATGGTGCACAGACCGCTTAAAGATTCAGCCAGTGAACAGCTTCATTAAGGAAAAGATCGCGGAGCATGGCGAAATTATATTAGTCATAGGTACGAGAAAGGCAGAAAGCGCAAGCCGGGCGAAATCTATGGCAAAGCTCGAAAAAATGAGAGTACGGGAGCTGCTCAGCCCGAATCCTACGATGGCAAATGAGCTGGTGTTTTCTCCGCTGGAAGACTGGACAGATGATGATGTGTGGATTTACCTGATGCAGTATAAGAATCCGTGGGGATATTCGAATAAAGAACTTATTACAATCTACCGGGGAGCTTCGGCAGACCATGAGTGCCCGATGATGGTTGAAAAAGATCTGCCGAGCTGTGGAAAGAGCCGTTTTGGATGCTGGGTCTGTACGATGGTAGAACGTGACAAGTCTATGGAAGCAATGATTGCGAATGATGATGAAAAGGCATGGATGACTCCGCTGCTGGAATTCCGCAATGAGTTTGGGAATGAGGAAGAGGACCGGGAACGCAGGAGCTTTCGAAAAATGAATGGCGTTCTTCAGGGCAGTTATGAGCGCTTATATCACGGGCCGTACAAGAAGGAAATCAGAGAACAGTGGATTCGAAAGCTGTTGACGATCCAGAAAAATCTGAATGAAAACTGTCCGCAGGATTTTGAGAGTATTGAGCTGATTTCGGATGAGGAGCTTAGGGAAATCAGAAGAATCTGGGTGTTTGGAAAGCACGAGTTTGATGATTCGCTTCCTAAAATCTATGAGGATGTCTATGGGAAGCCGTTTGATGATCCCGGATGGATTGGTTCACAGCTGTTTGGCCGGGAGGAATGGGATTTATTAAAAGAAGTATGTGAGGAAAATCATCAAGAGGAGGAATTGTTATTTGAGATGATGTATAGTCTGATTGATGTTGAAAATCAATTAACCGGACTGGATCAGAAAAAGGGTCTGCTGGATTCCCTGGAAAAAGTGATAAAAAGCAATTTTTATCAAGATGAAGAAGATGCTACTGCATATTATGCCGCGCGGATTAAGAGAAAAAAGGAATTTGGCGGTTCCTATAATGAAAAATTTTTAGCACAGTTAAATTCGAGGGAAGGAATGATGGATTCTATCAATTTGTCGCCGGATGACGAGATCGACATGGCAATCAATGAAGAGGAAGACAACAATGATAATTAAGCGATTAGTACTGCATAATTTTGGTATTTACGCAGGAACCAATGAGTTTGTATTTGACGGGAATAAAAATGTCGTTTTGATCGGCGGGATGAACGGCAGAGGAAAGACCACGATTTTAGAAGCAGTGCTGCTGGCTTTTTATGGCAGAAATTCGTTTGCGTATACAGAGAGCAGAGTGCAGTCATACAGCAGATACCTGAATTCTTATGTGAATTGCGCAGACCAGACTTATGCTGCTTATATAGAACTAGAGTTTTTATTAGATGACAGCCGTTATGTTGTCAGGAGAAGCTGGGAGGGAAATAAGAGAAAGATCAGCGATCATATTGATGTTTTGAAAGATGGAGAGCGAAATGACTTTCTGACGGAAAACTGGGTGATGTTTATGGAGAATCTTCTTCCGAGCGGGCTGTCAAATTTCTTTTTTTTTGATGGTGAGAAAATTGCGGAACTGGCTGCTGATAATACGGATCAAAAGATGAAGGATTCTATAAAATCGCTGCTAGGCATAGAAGTATTGGACAGTCTGGAACGTAATCTGGATAAGCTCTTGAAAAAAAACAGTAAAGAAAAGGGCAGGGAATTTAAAGAAGACTATTCATTTGAACTGAAAAAGGCGAAGGAGAAAGCCGGACAGGAGTTAAGTGATCTGGATCAAAAAATAGCTGCTCTGGAGGAACAGCTGATTGTGCAGGAAAAGCATATTGAGCAGGCAAGAACCGAATATACGTCAAAAGGCGGAGATTTGTTTGAAAAGAAAGAGGAGTATTTAAGAAACAGGTCTCAGCTGAGTGCGATGTTGTCATATCAAAAAGAACAGCTGTTAGATGCGGCAGGATCAGAATTACCATTAGTATTGGTTAAGGATTTGCTGGATGATATCAGGCTGTCATCCTCAAAGGAACGCGAAGACAAAGAAAACCAGTTGGCGCTGAAAAAGATTCAGGAGTTTTATCATTCATTTCAGAAGGAGCATCCAGTCGAGGGACTGGATCATTTTATTCAATATGTAGCGGATAAGACAGATGACGAGAACGGCGAGATGGTATATGATCTGTCAGACTCGGCATGGCTTCAGCTCATACAGCTTAGTGACAGCAGATTGGAAAAGAGTACGGAAAATGTAAAAGCATTGTTCCAAAAACGAAACGCGGCAGAGAGGGAGCTTGAGAGCACAGAGAGCCTGTTATCGGTTGAAATCGATGAAGAAAAGATCGGGAATATATATAAAAAGATAATCAGGCTGGAACATGAAAAAGACAAAATCGAAATGGAGCTTGACGAATATAGAAAGGAGCGGCCGCATTTAAATAATGCGGCAGTGAAAGCAGGGGCAGAATTCAGCAGATATGTGGAAGGTATGTTAAAAAAACTGGAAATCAGCGATGATTATGAGCGTGTGGTGAAATATTCGCACTTAGCAATCGAGATCTTAGGTGAATATAAGGTGAAGCTGCAGCAGAGAAAAATAGGCAGGCTGGCAGATACGATGACAGATTGTTACAAGCAGCTAGCGAATAAAAGGGGCATGATCGCTCAGATCAAGATGGATTCGGTGACGCTTGATTTGAAATATTTAAATGAGCTTGGCAGCGAAGTGCCCAAAGAGCGGCTGTCTGCCGGTGAAAAGCAGCTTATGGTTGTTTCATTATTATGGGCATTAGCAATCTGCTCGAACAGGAAGCTGCCTGTGATTATTGATACTCCGCTGTCTCGATTAGATTCAAAGCATCGGATGGCATTGATAAAAACGTATTTTCCAAATGCAAGCAATCAGACAATCGTACTATCTACAGATTCGGAGATTTATGGGAACTATTATCAGGCAATCAAAGATAATGTAGGAGATGAATTTACGCTTGTTTATGATGAAGAAAAAAAATGTACTACGATTCAGCCGGGATACATATGGGAGGACGAACAATGATTTTACGGCAGATCAGACTTTCTAATCGCGCAAAAGAAAGGCTGTCAAGGTTAAAGGGGAAAACTGGAATAAAGAATTGGAATGTGCTCTGCCGCTGGGCATACTGCTATTCTCTAAAAGAAAATACGATTCCGGCTCTGGAGAATATGGATGGGGACAGTAATGTAGAAATGTCATGGTATACGTTTGCGGGAGAATACAGTGATTTGTACGAGGCGCTGATGATTGCATGGTGTAAGAAGATGGGGATTTCTACAGATCATGAAACAATGGCGAAATATATTAAGATGCATATTGAGCGTGGAATATCATATCTATCCGGCACTAATTTTATCAAGGATTTAGACAGTCTGTTGGGATTAGCGGTGGAGGAAAACTACTGATGTCCAATTTGATATGGAGAATTTAGTTGCAGTTCAGACTTCGGCTTCACTGTAACAGAATCCGGTTCATTGAAAGTTCGCCTTTGGCCTAGAGCGTGTTTGAAAAATGCTTTCTGCGAGATGTACCCACAGGGCATGATATGCTTCACACTTTGTGGAGAATTTATCCCAAATTTATGAGTCGTAGCGGGCTACGTTGATTAAATTTGGGATGAATTATCCGCAAAGTGGGGAGTGCAGATCGCAGGAATGATTTTTCAAACACGCTCTAGTACACCGCACTGGGGAAATAAGGTATCATGTCTGAAATGGAGTTAAGGAGATATGGGAGTTTATTTAGATTATAATGCATCAGCTCCGATTGATCATCGTGTTGTTGATTGCATGATGGAAGTATATAGAAAGAATATTGGCAATCCTGACAGCAGGACTCATAGCTATGGAGAAAATGCGCGCATGATTGTAGAAAATGCAAGAAAGCAGGTTGCGAAGCTTCTCGCGGTTCCGCCCGAAGATGTCTTTTTTACCAGCGGAGCAACAGAGAGCATTAATACTGCGATGCAGGGACTGAAAGAATATGCTTATCAGACAGGAAAAAAACAAATCATAACAACTGCGATCGAGCATAAAGCTGTGCTAGAAACAGCGAAATATATGGAGAAAGATGGCTTTATCGTGGATGATGTCTACCCGGATTCGTCAGGCCGGATTGATGCTGGGAAGCTGCTTTCCTTAGTGAATGAGAAAACTTTATTGGTATCGATGATTCATGTGAATAATGAGACGGGCATGATTCAGCCCGTGAAGGAAGTGGGAGATGCTTTAAGCAGGGACGGCATTTTGTTTCATGTTGACGCGACGCAGAGCTGTGGAAAGCTGGTTGAAGAGATTCGGGAGCTTGACTATGACATGATGTCATTCAGCGCACACAAATTATACGGCCCGCAGGGAATCGGGGCATTAATTTTAAGAAGAAAAAATTATAAGCTGCCGCCTATCAGGCCGATTCTCTATGGAGGCCGGCAGGAACATGGAATCAGTCCGGGTACAGTGCCGGCTGCATTGGCAGCGGGATTTGGCAGGGCATGTGAGATTGCGCTTGAAGAATATCAGCAGGATACAAGCAGCAGTCTGGAAATACGTAAGATGCTGATTCAGCTGTTAGATGAATCAGGCTTAAGATATAAAATCAATGGTGACCTTAAGCAGTGTATTTCGTCTACACTGAATGTACAGCTAGAGGGAGTGTCGTCAGAAGCGCTAATGCTGTCAGGAAAGGATTACTGCGGTATTTCGAATGGCTCTGCATGCACGTCGCATAGTTATGCGCCTAGTTATGTATTGCGTGCGATGGGATTGTCGGAGGAAGAGATTGACCAGTCCATCAGGCTGAGTTGGGGAAGAAATATAAAGGCAGAAGATGTGAAAACGAATTTTAAGCATTTATTGGAGACGGCGAAGGAACTTATATAAATAGAGGCAGAAAGAGGAAAAGAAACGTGAACATGCTTATGGAGAATAGATATGAAACATTTTAATGTGACAGGCTTATGTATGCCTGATCAGGATTATATGGCTGATATATCAAAAAAAATAGCAGATGTACGAGCGATGGCAGACGCAGGAGAATATTTTGCAATCAATCGTGCAAGGCAGTATGGGAAAACGACCGTTTTGAGGGCATTGAAAGATAGTCTGTATTCTGATTATATTGTAGCGGGAATCAGTTTTGAAGGAACCGGCGGGATATTTTTTTCAGATGAGACAAAATTCTGCATAGGATTTGACAGCCTTTTTGCAAAGAGTCTTCGGTTTTCCTCGGCTAATGAAAGAGATCTTCGTCAGTGGAACGAATATGAAATAAGAACAGAGGATTTTTTAAAACTGTCTGAAAAAATAACATCGTTTTGTACGGGACGAAAAGTTGTACTGATGATTGATGAAGTAGACCAGGCATCTAACAATCAGGTCTTTCTTCAGTTTCTCGGTATGCTGCGTGAAAAGTATCTTGCCAGGAAAGCAGCAGAGGATCATACGTTTCATAGTGTGATTTTGGCCGGTGTCTATGACGTAAAAAATATGAAACTGCGTATGATTGAAAAAGGTTATGCATCAGTTGAAAATAGAGAAGTCCGGTATAATTCCCCTTGGAATATAGCGGCAGATTTTAACGTAGACCTGTCTTTTTCTGATAAAGAAATTAGTTTTATGCTGGCAGAATATGAAGCAGATCATCATATTGGAATGAACATTTCAAAAACGTCATCGGTGATCTGGGATTATACAAGAGGGTATCCTTTTTTGGTAAGCAAAATCTGTAAGGAAATAGATGAAAAAGGATTGGGATGGGATTGTGAAGGGGTACAGAAAGCTGTCAAAGCAATTTTAATGGAGAAGAATCCTTTGTTTGATGACATAACATATCATCTGGAAAATGACGAAAAGCTGTGTTCCTTTTTGTATGAGCTGCTGATTCTGGGACAGGAGAAGTACTATGAGCGGGGAAATGCAACCGTTGATCTCGCAGCTGCATTTGGATTTATCCGCAATCAGAGCGGATGTGCGGTGATAGATAACCGAATCTTTGAGATAAAGGCTGCGAATTATTTTATATCTAAAAATCAGGAAAATCCGAATAAAATAAAGATTACTGGCGTGCTGGCTGAAGATGTCATACATGGCGGATGCTTTAACATGGAGCTTGCATTGTATAAATTTTGTGAGCATTATAGACAGCTTTATGCGCAGATTGGAAACAGAAAGTTTTTAGAGGAGCACGGCAGAATCTTGTTTTTGACTTATCTAAAGCCTTTGATTAACGGGAGAGGATTTTATCATATTGAATCCCGTACCAGTACACAGAAACGGATGGATTTGGTGGTCGATTATGGTGTGCAGCAGTTTATCATTGAGCTAAAGCTCTGGTATGGTGAAAAAAAGCACGAAGATGCGTATGAGCAGCTATGGGAGTATCTGGATAGTCAGAATGCTTTGGAAGGGTATCTGCTGACGTTTGATTTTCGGAAGCAGAAAAATGAGTGTGCGGAATGGATCAATTATAAAGGGAAAAGAATCATGGATGTTGTGGTGTAGGCTGCGTTACTTTTCACGCTCTAGAGCGTGTTTGAAAAATCAAAATTATACGAATCGCGTTTGTAATACATTATAAAACAGGCCCAAATACAGAAGACGAACTCATTTACTGTGCGACTTAAGCTGCAAAACATTATTATATTTCAAATTATTGTTACGATTTTGGGCAAATCATACAATTACCCGGATTTTTCAAACACGTTCTAGCCCAAAAGCGTCTGTGCTGATAAAGTAACGGCATCCGGCCCATTAGAAGTTCGCCTTTGGTGAAGGGCTGAATGCATGGCAAGCCGCATTCTTTGGCTCAGACCAAGCAGCGGGTGCTTGGTCTGGGTGAACTTAGCAAAAATCTCTGCCAACGGGCAGATTACCGTGCCTGCCGAGATTCGCCGTCTGCTTGGTCTGAAATCTGGCGATAAAATACTGTTCTTTCAGAAGCCAAGCGGTGAGGTTGTCATCAACAATGCTTCTGCACAAGCAATTTATAAAGCTCAGAAAGTATTCGAGGGCGTTGCCGAGCAGATGGGTGTGTATAATGAGGATGACATACAAGAATTGGTTGATGAAGTGCGTTACGGAAAGGGAAAAGAATGAAGATACTTGTAGATACCAACATTTTGATTTCCGCCGTGCTGTTCCCGCGGTCAAAGCCTGCGAAAGCATTAGTATATCATCTTCTTTCTCTTTGGCGTTTTCTTCTGGGACGAGTAAGGGATAGATTCTTTCGCGTCCTCAATGATGCTGCGTTCTGTCCTTAAAATATCACATTGCTTCATCGCCTCCTGCCTGCCTTTTCCTTTAGCCTATAATTAGGGTAAAATCTCTTTGGCTGAGATATGAAAATATGAAATGATAGTTTGAAAATATGCCTGAGGTTTAAAATAATATATAAACATGACAGATAGATGACATGTTTGTTCTGATAATATATATTTGGAAAGCAAACCTACATGTGCAATCTACGCACCACAAAAAATGGAAGTCGTGAGCGCAGACATAGAAAATAGCTGAGAGGAGAAATATTAGATGCCATTTGATTTTAAAAAAGAATATAAGGAATTTTATATGCCTAAAACGAAACCAGTGATTGTGGATATACCAGAGATGAAATTTATAGCGGTCAGAGGCGAGGGAAATCCGAACGAGGAAGGCGGAGATTATAAGGCCGCGATCAGCCTGTTATATGGAATTGCTTATACAATTAAAATGAGCAAAAAAAGCGGCTATAAGATAAATGGCTATTTTGATTATGTGGTACCGCCGCTAGAGGGATTTTGGACACAAAGTGCACGAAACAGCGGCAGTGGACGGCCTGCCAGCTGTCAGGCAGACAATGGAAATGTGGGTAACAGTCAGACAGGAGCTGATGGACAGCTAGATTACAGCCGGAAGGAAGACTTCTGCTGGACATCAGTCATCAGGCTTCCGGATTTTGTGTCAGAAGAGGATTTTCATTGGGCAGTGGAGGAAGCGCAGAGGAAAAAGAAGCAGGATTTTTCAAAGGTAGAGTTTTTGACAATTTGTGAAGGGTTATGTGTTCAGTGTATGCATATAGGGGCTTATGATGATGAGCCTGCTACGATTGAGCAGATGGACAGGTTCCTTATAGAAAATGGCTATATAAATGATTTTTCAAATGGACGGCTGCATCATGAGATTTATTTGTCAGATGTAAATCGTACAGCGGCGGAAAGATTAAAGACAGTAATCAGACATCCTATAAAAAAGGCGGGTGAGTAAATGGCAACGACGAAAGAATTTCTTGACTATATTGTGGAAAATCTCCGGAAAGCAGGCGATATATCTACTAGAAAAATGATGGGGGAATACCTTGTCTATTATAAAGGGAAACTTGTAGGAGACGTGTGCGATAACTGCTTATATTTGAAGCCGACAGAAACAGTTCTTCGGCTGATGCCGGATGCCGACAGGGATTATCCGTATGAAGGCTCTAAAACACGGATGGTTATTGTTGATGATGTGGAAAATACAGAGCTTATGACAGATGTGCTGGATGGAATGTATGAAGAGCTGCCGGAGCCTAAAAAGAAAAAATAATTTTTTTTAAAATAGTGGTAAAAATCCCTTTAATCATATATAATAGTTTGATGAATAATTACGATTGACTTGCTATTTGTAAAAGAGATATCTTTTGTGATACGGGGGATTATTATGATTAGAATTGCAGTATGCGATGATGAGAAACATTTTCATAAAACTATGAAAGATGCGATCACGAACTATCTGGAGCAAAAAAGTATTGATTATCATATTGATTTGTTTGATTCTGGCAGTGAATTGCTGGGGCTCGGCGGTTTAATTGTCCAGTATGCAGTTATATTTCTTGATATAAATATGTTAGAAATAGATGGTATGGAAACTGCGATAAAGATACGATGTATTTCTAAAGAAATTTGTATTGTATTTGTGACAGCTTATATAAAATATTCGTTGGAGGGCTATAAAGTTAATGCGATACGGTATCTGTTGAAAGATAATAGGAATTTTCAGCGTTCTGTTGATGAATGTATGGATGCAGTGCTTGCTGAGTTGAATTATGAAAACCCTATCAAAGTATTTCAATTCAAAGAGGGAAAAAAGGAGATTCTTATTGATAAGGTTATGTATATAGAAAGCCGCCTTCATACTGTGACATTTCATATCATGGGAAACGAAGAAAAGAGATATACTATGGCAGCGACTTTAAATGAAGTTCAGAGTATTTTAAATGAATATTCTTTTTTAAGAATTCATCAGAGTTTTTTAGTTAATATAAAACATATTGCATCAATCAGATTATATCAGGTAATAATGGATAATGGAAATACTCTGCCGGTTCCAAAAGCAAAATACCATATGGTAAAAGAGAAATTTACAGAATTTAAAGGAGAACTGTGATGTTTGAGCAGCTTGATGATTTATCGGTAATTACTTTAGATGTGATCTGCTGTAAAATTTTTTTTGATGCTGTTTTTTCAAATGCGCATACAATTAGCAGAAGAAAAAGCTTTTTACTGTGCGGGATACAAATTTTAATGTATTATATTATATTAAATCTATTTGGTAATCATTTTTGGACAAAAGAATTGGCCGTAGCCTTATCGATGACTGCGGTGATGCATTTTTTAAAAAATATTAATCAGTTGGACATAAATGGGGCATTGGAAGAGGAATTGAAGCAGCAGAGGGGAAAATCTCATGAATATAGGAATCATATTTTGTGTATTGAGAATTTAATAAAAAATAAGGATTACGAAAACTTAGAAAAGTATATTGCTGATTTAAGTGAGTTTGTGTATACAGATAAACAGGTTATAGACACAAATAATGTAATTGTAAACACGATATTAAACGAGAAATATTATGAAATGACAGAGAAAGGAATTGTATTTGTGTTACGAATGAATGATTTATCTAATATTCATCTAAAAAGTGAGGATTTAGTCGTAGTACTGTCAAATCTTTTAAACAATGCGATTGAAGCTTGTGAAAAATGCTGTGGAGAAAAATATATAAAGTTAAAGTTTATGACGGAAGGTGATTTTATTATTTTATCTGTAAAAAACACATCATCCGTTTCGGTCTTGATTGAAAACGGCATTTACAAGACATCTAAAGTTTCAGCAATCGAAGAGCATGGTGTAGGGATAAGAAATATTCAAAGGGTGGTAGAAAAATATGGAGGAACATATTCTATAAAAAATTCTGAGAAAGAATTTTATTTTGCAATATTGTTTCCTATTCATTTTGCAATGCAAATACTGTAGCCTATAAACCGTCGTTTTTTGCAGAAAATGTACGTTTTATGCAAGTAATATTGAAGTGTTGTATATTTTCTGTATACTAAATTTATGAAGAAGAAATGTATGACAAGATTGGAGGTGAAAAGTTGGAAATACAGCGAACAATAAAGTTGGATTGCTGATTGAATATAAAATGATATATCCTGCATTGAGAAAATATTATATTTATGCTATAAAAATAATATTGGAGAGAGTCATTTCGATCATTACAATGAGTGCTATTGGATTATGCATGAACAAACTAATAGAGGCGGTCTTATTTATTGCTTTTTTTTCGGTATTGAGAAAATATATAGGAGGATATCATGCTCATAGTTTTTTGGCTGTTATGTTGAGTCAATGTCAATATTTTTTATTGTTCTGTATTTTGGCGATAGGCTTAGGTCGCATATTGGAACTGTAAAGATATTACTGTTTTTCATTTCTTCTGATAATGCTTGTAGGCACAATTAATCATCCAAATATGAATTATACATCGCTAGAGTTAAAGGAAACAAAAAAAGCGACCAGATGTGTTATGCTGTTAGAGATATTTATTATAATTCCATTGTTTAGTTTAGGAGCATCAAAGGAATATTTGTGTTTTATGTCATTAGGAATTATATTATGTGCTGCAAGTATAGTTGTTGCAAAAATTACAAAACAAGAGGTTACATTATGAAGCAATTTTGTTTATGACTGAATAGGTCGGAAGGATAGGGATAGAAGCTGATTTGTAAAATTGGCCTCCAAAATGACTTTCGCTTTTATATCAGCCTAAAAGACTGGATAAGAAATCATATGATATACATTCGGGAAAAACTGAATGATTTCATTATTGAGTTGTCATTTATGAAGATTATATTTTATAGTGTATACAGTTTTTAAGTAATATTTATACACATTAATCTGTTCGGCGATTGCCTGTTTAATATAAAAATCATTTGATATTGTGAGAAAGGATTGGAAAGGACTAGTCATGAAAAAATTAAAACGAAAATATGCATTTTTATCTTTGGCGTTGTTAATTTGTGGAGTACTTTTTTTATGGGTTCCATTCCTGTTTTATACATCTGTTAAATTAGGCAAAATTTTTGTTATTGGTGGCATCATTATGATTTTATCTGCGCTTGTCTTAAAATATATATTGCTTAAATGTCCTAATTGCGGTTTTGCGGGTTTGGTTCCTCAGTTGAGTGGAAATGAAACGTATTACTGTCCTAAATGTGGTAAAAAAATAAAATGGGAATAGCAGGAAGGAAAGGAGTATCTATGACAAAGAAACGTTTTTTAGTATTTTAGCATTTGTTTTAGTTGTTGCATTATTTGTTCCAAATAATGTGCAATAGCAGCATCAAAGAATACAGTAAATATTGATCCGGAGAATGATTTTGTGGATTTTTCACCTACAAAAGAAATAACCTGTATCAATGATGTTTACATGTATTATCATGACACATCAGAATATACTTTGGCAATAAATTTGTACCCTAGTGGACGGATTGAAATTGGAAGGAATGATAAATTAAATCAATCTATGAACCAAAAAATAGATGATATAGATAACCTTTCAAAACAGTATAATGAACTTAAAGAAACTCAGGATGTGAAAACCTGGTTTGATTCTCTGGAACTTTTAATAGAGAGGGATGAAAATATATTAGATGATTCTTTGATTAAAAAAACATACTCTGATGAAGTAAATTTGATAAGTTCAGATACGGAAATTGCTAAAAAAATTGATGCGGAATTGTCTTCAATATTTGGCTCGCCCTATTCTAATAAGTATCTTGGAAAACTAACATCTCAAGGGTATACTGCATACTTATACGAAACCATGTATTTTGAAAGATATAAGCATAACTCATGGTTTTTGAATGCTGGCTCTACGTTGGCAGCAGTCGCTAGTTGGATGGCTATACCTCAGGCGACAGCTTTAAGAATAATAACATTTGTAGGTTCTGTTGCTGCTGGGTATTCTGTTTATAAAGATCTTACTGCAAATCAATATTACGCAAATATACATAACAATAAAACTGTGAAAGTAGGCGCAGACTATCCATATCGTGCAGGAAAATCACAATATGGTTATTGTTATATCGGAGATAAAGGTGCGGAATATGTTTCAAGAAATAAAGTAAATAAAGATTCTGATTTTGACAATAATACCTTATTAATGCAGAAAGGGATTGATAACCAGATTAATTATGGTTATTAAGTATTAAAGATTCCTTTCATTTATGGAAATTGATTTTTCATCATACTGTGTCGGACAGAATGATGTATGTTTTATAAGAATAATTATTGATTTTATAGGAGGAAATCGTCTTATAACTTCTCACAAGCCTTTATAGGAAGCGGCAGAAACCCTTGATTTTCAAGATTTTTGTCGCTTCTGCTTGTACCACGCCGTATCTCTTTGCAAGCCTGCTTTTTGACAAGGGCATCATAATCCCGTCCGACGAAATCGGCAAGGATAAGATAAACCTTGTAGCTAGGTCAATCACGCAGCCATTCGTTGAAATGGTATGGGTAACGACAGGCGGTGATCTCAAATTCAAGGTTTTTCACGATCATTATTGTTTTGAATTTTAGGAAGGTTCCAGCGATAATAAGTAGCAAGAAACCTTATAAGCAAGACCACGATCATTCCTGCCGTCATAGACCATAAATCACCCAGCCTTGAACCGGTTAAGACACACACTGCTGCACCCAGAATAGAAGCACAGGCATAGATATGCTTAGTTAATATATAAGGCATTTCCTGCGCCATAATATCACGCAGCAGACCTCCGCCCACGCCAGTGATGACGCCTAAAAATATAAGCAGAAATACCTGCTCATAGCCTAAATTTCTCCCAGTATTAATGCCGACGACAGTAAAGATTCCAAGTCCAATGGTATCAAAGATCAGCATAATTCTATTATACGCTTCTGCAATTTTCTTATTTTTTCGATTCCTTCTTGTATATATAATGGAAAATAAAATAATCGATGTAAGAACGGCGATGATCGTATAAATCGGCTTTCGAAACATATTTGGCGGAATGATGCCGAGCAGCAGGTCGCGGATCAGGCCTCCGCCGACAGAGGTAGTAACGCCTAGTACGCATACACCAAACAAGTCCATTTGCTTTTGGATAGCAAGCATAGCTCCGGATGAAGCGAACGCTATGGTGCCGGTCAGTTCCATAGCAAGTATGATGGCATTTAAATAATTTATATGCTGTAATGATGGCATGATAGAATCCTTTCTGGCTGTTATATGTGGAGTGATTGTAAAATTATAGCATAACGGGATGGCAATGTATATCGTTATTTTCGTGTAGCATCCTATCTGAACTGTTACATCTATAGTACTTAATATGGTACATAATAAGGTACAATATATTGACAAATATGAGAATTTAAAATATGATATATGAAAGGAGTGTGATGAGTGTGATAGCTACAAATTTTTCGAATGTGCGAAAGAACTTTAAAGAAGTGTGTGACCGAGTTGTGCAAGATTCTGATATTGCCATAATTACGCGAAAAAATAATGAAAACGTAGTGCTCATGTCACAGGAGCAATATGACAATCTAATGGAAAATTGTTATATAAGACATAGCAAGGCAAATTATGAGTGGCTGATAGAGTCTATAAAACAGGCTGAAGATGGAAAGCTTGTGAAATTTGACATAGAGGATTAGTGTATGAATATATCTTTCACGGAAAATGCTTGGGAGGATTATCTTTACTGGCAGAATATGGATAGGAAAATTGTGAAAAAAATCAATGGATTAGTGAAAGAAATAAAAAGAAATCCATTTACTGGCTCTGGCAGGCCGGAACCTTTGAAGTATGATTTAGCGGGAAAGTGGAGTAGAAGAATTACTGAAGAACATAGACTGGTTTATCAAGTAGAAGAAGATAATATCATAGTGTATACGTGCAGATACCACTATTAATGTATCATATATTATGTATGTTCTTTTATTGCAATCACGATAATCTGTCGAAAAAATTTCCTTATAGCTTGAATGAATAACGCTCAAAAGTCGGATTTCTTGGCAATCTTTAATGATTACAATTTTGAAAAATCTGAAACATCAGACGCAATAATAAATGCTGCATCAGATCTTGTATAACCTGATGCAGCATTACATGATTTATGATAATAGAAAGATTCGATTAACACATCGGCCTCAAATCATCACTGATAATTAATCTTGCCTCAGTCGCTTCCTGAATCTGCTCAACAGTAAATTCTGGATTATACTCACTTAACACTAATCCGTCCTCGGTCACGTCAATCACTGCCATTTCAGTAATGATTTTATCCACACATTTTACCGCCGTATAAGGAAGACGGCATTTTGTAAGTATTTTAGGCTTGCCTTTTGCGGTATGCTCCATTGCTACAATGACTTTTTTCGCGCCTACAAGCAGGTCCATAGCGCCGCCCATACCCGGCATTTTTTTGCCTGGAATAATCCAGTTGGATAAGGAGCCGTCTGCATCGACTTCCAGTCCGCCGAGTATTGTTGCATCGATATGGCCGCCGCGGATCATAGCGAATGAGGTAGCAGAATCTATAAATGCGCCGCCGGCTGCGACTGCGGAAGGAGAGCCGCCTGCATCTACGATATGGAGAGGGCTGTGAGTCCATTCATCAACAGTTGCAGTACCTACGATACCGTTTTCTGACTGAAGGGTGACATGCACATCATCCGGCAGAAACTGCGGCACCATTGTCGGCAGGCCGATGCCCAGATTTACGACATCGCCGTCATGGAGTTCTTTTGCTACACGCTTTGCAATAAAATTCTTGATTTCAGACCGTTCCACGTTTTTTGCCTCCTCTCACTACATAATCTACATAGACACTCTGTGTCCGCACATCTTCTGGGCGGATATAGCCAAGATAGACCATTTCTTCAGCTTCAACGATGACCGTATCAGCGGCAGTTGCCATTAATGGGTTAAAGTTGCTTGTCGCGCCGCGGTACCAGACATTGCCTTTTGGATCTACGACAGAACCGGCAATGATGGCTACGTCTGCACGGAGCGCGTCCATCAGCAGATAGTCTTTTCCATGTATTGTCTGCTTGCCGAGGCAGAGCGGAGATTCTTCTACGATCGTACCTGCGCCGGTTGGTGTCAGGACTCCGCCCAGCCCTGCTCCGCCGGCGCGGATCATTTCTGCCAGAGAGCCCTGCGGAACTAAGACGACCTCCAGAGTTTTATCTTCCATAGACTGTTTTGCGACCTCTGGATTTAATCCTACATGTGTTGCAATAAAACGCTTTACCTGATGATTATGTACTAATTTTGCTACACCATAATGTGATTCGTTCATAGGCCCGCCGGGCATGGATGCGTCATTACAGATGAGTGTCAGATCTTTTACGCTGCTCTCTGCCAGTACATCAATGATGTCATGCGGGGTGCCGCATCCCATAAAACCGCCGAACATCACGGTCATTCCATCGTGAATTAATGCAGCCGCTTCTTCTAATGATATTAATGCAGGCATGATGTTACCTCCCTTAATTTTATTTATATATTTCTTAGTCTTATTTCAGTTACAGCTCGGCTTTCGGTTTCACAGTAACAGAATACCAGCTTCACAGTAACAGAATACTAGCTTCATAGTGACGCAATACTATTTTCCATACAGCATCCTGATTAAGTATTCGTTCAGGTTGGCGTTTGATTCTGCGACCTGCTCCTGCGTCCACTTCTGGAAGCCTTCGCCTGTCTTAAAGCCGATTTTGCCATCGTTCTTCAATTCAGTAAGAAGCTTAGACGGCTCGTGGGAATCTTCGAGGTCTTTTAATATATAATCATGGATGTTGTATGTTAAATCAGTACCTACCATATCAGCATTTTCCATAGGTCCTAGCTGAGGGAGGCGCAGTCCGAAGGAGTAGCGTACCGCTTCATCTACAGTAGCTGCATCCGCAATGCCGTTTTCCACAATCGAGATCGCTTCGCGCCACAGAGCGTGCTGCATTCTGTTTGCGATAAAGCCTGGTACATCCTTTTTGCAGAGAACCGGTTTTTTTCCGGCGGAGCGGAGTACATCCATAACAGTTTGTGCCACTTCGTCAGAAGAAGCATCAGATTTTACGACTTCTACAAGAGGAATCAGATGACCCGGATTCCAGAAATGTGTGCCGACGAAGCGCTCTCTGTGCTCTAATTTTTCAGAAATCTGACTTGGGCTCATTACAGATGAGTTTGTGCAGAAGATCGTATCCTTACGGCAGCGCGCTTCGAGCTTGGCAAATGTCTCCTGCTTGATTTTCATATCCTCGAAGACTGCTTCAATGACGAAATCCGCAGATGAAATCAGTTCACTGTCTATATTATCTGTAAAAGAAATGCGGGAAAGACGCTCATCCAGTTCGGCTTCTGTAAGCACTTCTTTTTCAATCAGCTGTTTTGTATTAGTACGGATGCCTGATTCTACGTCTGTAGGATAAATATCATATAATGCAACCTGAAAATCTGGATTGGAAGCCATAACAAATGCGATATTTTTACCCATCATGCCGGCACCGCAGATCAGGATATTTTTAATGCTGTTCATTTGAATCCATCCTTTCTTTTAAATATATACGGATAAATCTTTTATATTTACACGGATAATTTTTTAGTTCTTAGATTTCATTATTCTTCTACTTCCACATAATCCGCATCATCCGGCGTGCGTGCGCCGTCTTTTTCAAAGACTCCCATCTTCTGGCAGTCCGGGCAGTAGCCGAACGTATCTGCAAAGACGGGAATCATATCAGAGGCATATTTAAATTTTTTGCCGCAGTCCGGGCAGTGGTAGTATAAGAAGCATGGCCCCCAGCTCATTTGGACAGCCCTAGGATCTCGCGGGCTTCGTCTGGTGTTGCAGGCTCGTTGCCGAATTCGCGGATGACACGCGCAGCACGCTCTACGAACTGACGGTTGCTTTCAGCCAGCTGGCCTTTTGCGTACATGACATTATCTTCCATGCCGACACGGATATGACCGCCCATAGCTACCGCACCATACATCATCTCCATTGCACAATGGCCTACGCCGAAGCAGCTCCAGGTAGAACCAGGACAGAGAGATTCCATTGTCTCTTTCATGAATACCAGATTTTTCATGGAGCCAGGAATACCGTTTGCGCAGCCCATACACATCTGGAAATGAAGAGGAGCTTTGAGAACGCCTTTTTTCAGGTAATAAGCAGCGTTAGCGATCATGCCCGGATCAAATACTTCGATTTCAGGCTTTACATTCCATTCCTGCATATTACGGCCCAGTTCTTCGAGGAATTTTGGCGGATTTAAGAATAAGGAGGAATTCAGCCAGTTCATGGAGCCGCAGTCATAGCTTCCCATCTCAGGACGCAGCTCTTTTAAATGGGCCTGCCTTGTTTCATCTGTAGCATGAAGGTCGCCGGAGGTCGTCAGATTTAATACGATGTCACAGTCTGGGTGAAGCTCGCGGATCAGCTTTACTGTCTCGCGGAACTTATCCGTAGACATCGTACCGTTGCCTTCGTCATCGCGCATATGCAGATGAGCGACAGCAGCGCCTGCTTTCCAGCAGTCATAGACATCCTCTGCGATTTCCTGCGGTGTCATAGGTACATTTGGGTTGTTTTCTTTTTTCGGCCATGCGCCGGTTGTAGCAATCGTGATGATCGTTTTCTTAGCCATATTAACATTACATCCTTTCTATATACTTAAATGATTCTGTGAGGAATAGGTATCTTAGCAGATGAACTCTATTTCTGTTTCTTAAAATCACGGTTATATTTATGCTCATCAACAGTAAGTACAAGCACTACATTGACGAGAGCTACACATGCAAATACGAGATAAGCATAACGAATCTGCCCGCCTGTGAGCAGCTGTACGACACCGTTCACCGCAAAGCACAGAGCTGTAATCGCACCCTGAATCGGGAAAATAACGCCGTTTACCTTATCAAAGCCCTGCCGTCCAAAAATAGATGTAGGAAGGGAAGTCGTAAAGTTCGCAGAACCGCCGATGCCCATTGCGATCATAAACAAAGAGACATAGACAAAAGGCGTTACGTGGTCTACTGCGGTAAAGTTCAAAAGCAGGGCGATGGCGTACCAGATACCGAATAATACCATCGTTTTTTTCGTGCCGGCTTTTTCATCGATGACACCTACCAGCCAGGAGCCGACTACACCGCCGAGAGCCAGTATCGTCATTACATTCATGGCACTCTGCTGAGAAAAACCGAGCTCTACATTACGCAGTACCAGCTGGCTCATGACGCCTACCGAACAGATCTGGAAAAATCCGGTTGTAATCGCTGCCAGCCACAGTTCCTTCGTTGCCAGCAGCCTGCCTGTCGTCCAGCCGCCTTCTTCTGCTGTGGTGCTGTGGTCATATTCTTCCGTAAATACCTTGTCTGAAACGTTATCAGGATTCATGCCGCGTTCTTCCGGTGTGTTACGGATCAGGATCATGCCCAGTATACCGAGAATCACTGCTGCAATGCCGATCGGCACTACGCCCATTCCGATATTTTTTAATACTGTAGGACCGATGAGGATAGACACGAGCTGTACATAAAATGCAGAAGCCAGATTGTGTCCCATAGTGGTATAGCCCATAACAATACCTTTTTTCTTAGGGAACCAGTTTGCGACCAGCGTACCGCCTGCTACATATCCGGCAGACATGATTCCGCCGTATACAAAACACATAGCTACACAGTACATTACTGTACTGCCAGCGTTGCAGGCGATGATATAAGCAATGCCGGCTACAATCGTAAAGATGCCGGAAGTCAGCCTGGGGCCTATTTTCTGGTTTACCTGCCCGGCAATAATGAAGAACACAACGCCGACCAGACCGGCGATAGAGTTCATGTTCATGATAACGCCGCTTTCTACACCCAGATTAGCTGCTACGTTTGGTGCAGATATGTTAGAACCATCATTACACATACCTACATACAGAAAAAACATGAGCAGACAATAAATAATTGTCAGCCATCCCCATGTGCCAAAGCGGAAAATGGAATTTTTATTGCCATCAGGCAGTTGATTTACATTATTCATTTTTCTCTCCTTCAAGGAATAGAAATGATGCTGGATGAAACAGAGAAATAGAGAACATCCGGCATCATTTGCCTGGAATATATAATTGAAGTAACAGTTTAGACAAGATTGGCGGGATCTTTACAGCCGTCCTGCTTCTAGAATATGTGCAAAAAGCGGAAAGGCCATGAAAATGTCCTACATAACCTTCCCACTATTGCGTTCCTTTATATGATTGCGGTCTGGCATACACTGCATATATTTATCTATGAACAGTTTCTGCCGCTGCTGTCTTTTGAATGATTAATTGCAGTCTGGCATACATTGCGCATATTTATTAGAAGCAGTTATTGCCGCTGCTTTTTTAAATTATTTATTGCGGTTAAACAGACGCTGCATATATTCTAAGCAGCTTCCGCCGTTGCCTGCTTCATCTGCATAGCCTGTGCCGCCATAAGTATAGGTACGGTCAGGTACATCTTCCAGCTGATCTTCATCGATGTAAGCAACGCAGCGTGCCATACATCCATCCCCCATATACCAGCGAAGCGGAAAGCAGAAGAAGTTAAACCATTTGCCTGCCGGGATCTTATCCAAGTCGCCGCCAAGGTTCTCTACACCTACGATGCCGTGGCCGAGCATTTCCTTATGACATGGCTCCCATGTTCCCCAGATGCCGAGATTTTCTAATTCACCGAATTTTTCATCATAAGCTGCCTGTCCGTGAATGCGGATGTACTCTTCTTTGTCAAATTCAGCATAAGCTTCTTCGCCGAAGAGCTCTTTGTATTCTTCTGTAATCGGACGTCCGGTTGCGCCGAGCAGATTCATGCGTGTCATACCGTTGTTGCCCATAGCTGTATGCAGCGGATGGTCAAGTGCCTGTCCGTCCATTGCAACACATTTTACTTTATGCTTAACGAACCATTTGCCAGCATCAATTCCCGTACCTGCTGCATAATGATAATAAGCCTTTGAATCATCGAACAGACGATGCATTCCTGTATTTAAGCAGAGCACCTTGCCTTCTAAGTCAGCAGGGTTAATGCCGTATTTTTCACATGCTGCGTCAAGGTGTTTGTCGGTAATCAGTCCCCAAGGCTCAATATCAATCTTTAATACGATTGCTTCGCCTGTGTAAGCATCTACCGGCATCTCATGTGTATAACGTGCACGTTTTCCATCGAATTCATATTCCATTACATGACGCGGAGCATCACAGTGTGTTCCGGTATGCATGGTGCACGTGATCTTCTGTGTTAAAACGCCGCCCTTTGCCATCGTATGAGCACTGTCTACCACAGGCTTGTCAAAATAAGGCCAGCGAGGAATTTCTGCACTAAATGGATGAGTCAAATCTACGTATACTTTGCCCATAATAAATAAATCTCCTTTATGATTTTATTTTTAAATATGTTTAGGTTGTTTAAAATGAGGTATTTGAATCTAAAAATGAATGATTAGCAAGCCCAGTAGCCGCCGGTAGCATCATAATTTCCGCCTGTGAGGAAGTCAGAAGCAGGAGAAGCAAGCATAATTGCCAGACCTACAAAATCATATGGTTCGCCAAGTCTTCCGATTGGCAGACGTTTTAAGAAATTCTGATATACTGCAGATTCTGGATCAAACATCCACTCTGTCAAATCAGAACGGAATACGGTAGGATTGATAGAATTTACATTGATCTTATATTTTGCAGAAAGATCACATGCCATAGACTGAATCATTAAGTCACATGCACCCTTAGAAGCACAGTATCCGGTATAGCCGGCCATGCCCATTTTAGAACGTGCAGAAGAAACTACTACGATCTTGCCGCCCTTACCCTGATCGGCCATCTTCTCAGCAGCTGCCTTGCATACGACATATACGCTCTTTAAATCCGCATCCATAATATACTGCCAGTCTTCTACAGACTGCTCAAGCATATTCTGAGGCTTGTTATAGCCATGAGCTACTGCAAGAATATTCAGTTCGCCATATGTATCTACTGCAAATTTAATAATTTTAGCTACGTCTTCAGTCTTGGAAGGATCGCCGGATACGACTGCGCATTCGCCGCCTTCTTCTTTGATCTGTTTTTCTACTTCAGCAAGCTTAGCGTCATTGCGGCCTGTGATTACTACTTTCGCACCGCTCATTGCATATGCGACTGCGATTGCGCCGCCAAGAGCGCCGGTTGCGCCTGTAACAAGCGCTACTTTTCCTTTAATGGAAAACAGGTTTTCTACAAAATCTTTTTGTACGTTAATCATAGTGGGACTCCTCCTCAGGATTCTGGATAATTGATAATAACAAGCATTTTTGCCGGCTTTCCGCTCTCATTCTTTAAGCCGCGTCCTTCGTTTGGCGGAAAACTGATGCTTTCATTTGCATGGATGACATATTTATTTCCGTCTTTGTCTGTAACGGTCATTTCACCTTCCAGCACATAGTAAACTTTTTCTAATGGGTTATCTTCATATGCCCAGTCAGCGCCGCCGTCCGGCTCGAATTCAGACACACCGATCCAAAACTTAGTAGCTCCGGTCTCATCTTTTCCATGATAACGCTTGCAGGTTACACCAAAATGTCCTGGTGGAAAATAAGGTTCTAATTCTTCGTAAGTTCTCTTAATCATAGTGAATTCTTCCTTTCTGACTATTATTATTTACACATTTTTTAGGCTCCTGCCTTTGTTAATAATATAAGGTATCTAAAGATTTTCGACAACAGGGCACTTTTTAGAAACTTAATTGGTATCAGGACAGGTAGTTACCTTTTGGTTTCTGCCAAGTTTCATAAATTAGAAATGGTATTTTGTGCTTATTTGACAAGAAAAATAATTTACATAAATAGTAAGGTGTGCGAAATTGCCAAAAAATAGTACTGAAAATTGTGTATTTAATAGAAAATTCTCATAGCAAAAAAGATGCATTTTATAGGATTTGTCTATTGAAAAAAGAGTGAATAAATATTATATTTAGTAATACGTATATTGGACTGGAGAATCAGGAGGGATGCTGAAATGGCAAGAGAATGCTTTACGAAACCAACAAATCCATATCATTATGCTCTGCATTGTATCAGCGGGAGATGGAAAATGGTAATCCTGCATGAAGTCTATACATTCAAGCAAATCCAGTTCAACCATACAAGAAAAGTGCTCCCTATTACGGAAAAAGTTCTCAGTCAGCAGCTGAAGGAATTATGTGAGGATGGTATGATTGACAGGATCGTAGATGAGACAAAGTATCCGCCGTCAGTCATGTATGTGCTGACTAAATCAGGGGAGCAGCTGCTGCCGATTCTGGATGCTCTTTATATCTGGAGCATTCGGCAGATGCACGAGAAAAATATACCGATCGATACCGATGCGTTTGCAGTGCATAAATCTGATAAATATCTGGACGAGCTTTTGGATATTATGAAGGAGCATGGGTTTAAGCCGAATGTGGAGATTCAGCGCGGGCAGAAAGGGAATAAAAGTAGCAGGAATTGTAGAAGCAGTGGAACACAGTGAAAAGCTGCAAAAGATTTCTTAGATGTAGAAGCCTATGGATAATGGAAAGCAGTTTAAAAAGATTATGCTGCTTGCAGTTAAAATTGCAGTCGGAAGCAGCACAGCGATCTGCATAGCGCAGGAGCTGCATTTAGAGTATGCAATTTCAGCAGGCACAATTACCCTCTTGACACTTCTGGCAACGAAGTGGGAGACAGTTAAGCTGTCGGTATTCCGACTGGTCACGTTTGCGGTTTCGGTGCTGACAGCATGGATTGTATTTGCCCGTATAGACAGTCTCTGGTTTGCATATGGGATTTTTATATTTATCGTAGTTTTATTGTCAGAAATGATGGGATGGAGGACAACGATTTCAGTAAATTCTGTGATCGGGGCACATCTTTTGATCAGTCATGATTTTTCAGCAGATTCTATTCGAAATGAATTTTTTCTGGTCATTATCGGAGTCAGCATAGCTTTTCTGCTGAATCTGTTTCATGATAACCATCACAGAGAAAATGCTATGATCGCAGACATGCGCCAGACGGAGGAGCAGCTGCAGATGATTATGCGGGGGCTGGCGGATGAGCTGTATAGGGAGATTTCGGAAGAAAAAAGCATAGAAGAAAAAAGTATAGAAGAAAAAAGCCTGAAAGAAGCTCTGGATGGTATAAACAGGACAGAAAAAGCTTTAGATGGCCGAAACAATATAAACAGGCTGGAAGAAGTTCTGAGAGGCTTTTTAAAGGATGCATACGAGTTTCAGGATAATACGTTTTATTCGCATCCGGGATATTACATAGATTATTTTGAGATGAGGCAGGGACAGTGCCGCATTCTGCATGAGCTGTTTGAAGAGATAAAAAAGATCCGCAGTATGCCGAAACAGGCTGGAGACATAGCGGATTATATGCGGTATCTGGCAGATTATGTAGTTGAAAAAAACGAACCTTCCAGACAGATGGACGCTCTGGCAGAGCTTTTTAAGCGAATGGAGAAGGAAGAACTGCCGAAAACAAGATCTGAATTTGAAGCAAGAGCGGTATTATATCACGTTTTAATGCAGCTGGATGAATTTTTAGATTATAAGTTCCGCTTTGTGAAGGGACTGGATGACAGACAGCGAAAAAAATATTGGAATTCTGGAGCTTAAGAACTGTTCATAAATAGCTTTTGATAATTTTGGTTGACAATAGAAAACTCGGTTACAAAGGGAAGATGTATCTGCCTTGGCAGATGAATCTTCCTTATTTATTATGTATCTTACAGCTTCTAAAACGCATCTTACCTCTTAAAGTCTTGAAGTAAAATTCTCTTATTGCTATGATACCTCCATCAATCCTATTGACAGACAGTAAGGTATCAGGATTGGTGATAAAAGCGGTAAACATAAAAGAGTAAATGAACAACAGGGGGTCAAAATGAATATTATCAAAGTGGATAATCTCACAAAAAAATATGGTGATTTTACAGCGGTAAATCATATTTCTTTTGAAACAGAGGAAGGATCCATGCTGGGATTTCTCGGGATCAACGGGGCGGGAAAAACAACGGTTATTCATATGCTGGCAACACTGCTGGCACCGGATGAAGGCAGTGCAGAAATATGCGGGGCTGCGATTGGGAAGGATAATCAGGAAATACGCAGAAATATAGGAATTGTATACCAGCAGAACTGTCTGGACGATATTTTGACAGTAGGAGAAAACCTGATGTGTAGAGGAATCCTGCATGGTGCATCAAAATCAGAAACAAAAAAACAGTATATCAGACTGATTGAAATATTGAAGCTGGAAAATACACTCAACAAGAGATACCGTATGCTTTCGGGAGGTCAAAAAAGAAAGGCAGAGATTGCAGCAGCGCTGATGCATACGCCAAGAATTCTCTTTTTGGACGAGCCGACGACGGGATTAGATCCGGCTGCCAGGCTGGATGTCTGGAATACGATAGAGGATTTGAAGAAAAATGAGAAAATGACCGTTTTTCTGACCACGCATTATATGGAAGAGGCGGCAGGGGCCGACCGTATCATTATTCTGGATCGCGGAAATATCATTGCCCGCGGAACTCCGTTTGAATTAAAGGAAAAGTATGCTATGGACAGGCTAAGACTTTATTGCAGGCCGGGGCAAATGGAAAATGTCAAAAGACAGCTCAATGGTTTTGATAGCAGGGGAAAGCTGTTAGAGGAAGAAAGCGTTGAATATAGCAGCGGTTTTGATAGCAAGGGAAAGCTGTTAGAGAAAGAAAGCGTTGAATATAGCAGCCGCAATGGTGTATATAGAAATAGTCTGACTCAGTCAGACATCAGCATGATTGAGCTGCAGCTTCCGTCTACGATGGCAGCGCTGCCGATCATGGAATCTGTAAAAGAAATGCTGGAGGGATTTGAAGTGATTCAGGGAAATATGGATGATGTATTTTTGAACAGCCGGAATATAACTGATAATGGCGGAGAGTATAGAATCTATACTGATGAGCAATAAAATAGACTGACAACGCTGACTCACGAATGTCAATATCGGAAGCCATATGGAAGATTTTACCGCTCGCGACTATAAAATAATGAAATGGCTTAAATAGAATAAAAGAGGCCGTGAGAAAGCGTTGAAAAGGAAAGCAATGGGAAAGATAATAATCTTCGAAAGCGAAGCATTCAGAAAGGGATAGTGGACATGACACAGTTTATGGCGATTACAGAGCGTAATATAAAAATGTATTTTAGAGACAAAGGGGCAGTATTTTTTTCTTTACTGTCAATGATGATTGTGATCGGATTGATGGTATTTTTTCTGGGAGATTTGAATATCGAAGGCATTACGGGGATTCTCGGGCAGTTTCCGGGCAGAGATTCGTCACAGGATAAAGAAAATGCGCAGATGCTTGTTCTTGCATGGACGTGTGCGGGAATTCTTTCAATTAATGCAGTGACTGTCACTCTTTCCGCTTATGCGGTAATGATAAAAGATAAAGCGACAGGGAAGCTTAATTCTATTTATACAGCTCCGGTCGGACGCAGGGTTATTACAGCCGGATATATTGTATCGGCGTGGATGGTATCGGTATGTGTTTGTATGATTACGCTTGTGATTACAGAAGTCTATGGAGCCTTGCAGGGGCTCCCGGTATTTTCAGCTGTCAAGCATATGCAGCTGATTGGAATGATTATGATGAATTCTTTTGTATATGCATCGCTGATGTATTTGATGGCACTGCTGGTAAAGACAGAAGGAGCATGGAGCGGACTGGGGACAGTTGTCGGCACACTGGTTGGTTTCCTTGGGGGAATCTATGTTCCGATCGGAACGCTTTCTGAAGTGATTGTAAAGATTATGAAATGTACGCCTGTTATTTACGGAACGGCGATGTTTCGAAATGTAATGACAGAAAAAATTATGGGTGATACATTTGAAGGAATTCCGGATGACATTATTTCAGAATACCGCAGGACAGTGGGAATCGACTTAGAGCTGTTTCGCAAAGATCTGAGCATTACGCAGGAATTGCTGCTACTGTTATTCTGTGGTATACTGTTGATGGCAGTTAGTGCAGGCATACTAAAATATAGCAAAAAGACTGACAGGTAGCGGAGGCAGCATGAAAATTACAATCGAAACTCCAAGATCAGGAGAAGAGGATGAGGTCATTATCCGGTGCGCTGTTCTGGATGACAAGCTAATGGAATTTATTAACTATCTGAAGACCGAACATGCTGCATTGACAGGCTATATAGAAGACAAAATCGTAAAACTTACTCCAAGAGATATTTTTTACTTCGAATCGGTAGATAATAAAGTATTTGCTTATACCCGCGAAGAAATGTATATCGTTCATAAAAAGCTGTATGAGATTGAAAAGGAGTTTTTTTATACAGATTTTTTGCGCATATCGAAATCTGTGATTGTGAATGTGGCGAAGATTGCATATCTGAGACCTATATTTAATGGGCGTTTTGAAGCAAGTCTTAAAAATAGTGAAAAAATCATTATATCACGCCAGTACGTGGCAGATTTGAAAAAGAAAATCGGGCTGTAGTGAATCTCGGACTATTATGGAGGAAGAAATGAGGAGATTAAATGAATTTATTAAATGGTTTTTATATATTACGCCGGGAATTACGTTTGTATATGCAGTCAATGTAAAAATATCAGGTGATAATATGATTCCGGCAGCGTCGCTGTGGCAGATTCTTATATCTGGATTTCTCACAGCTGCGGTTACTGTATTTCTTGTGCCAAGAGAAGGAAAGAACAAGCCGGCAGTTTTAGCCGGCGGTCTGCTTCATTATACAGTGCTTAGTGTCGTGATGGTGGGATGCGGATGTTGGTTTGGATGGATGGAGTTTGATATGGCAGGAATGAAAATGATGCTGGTTTCTGTTGCAGTGGTATATTGGCTGGCATTTTCAGTCTATTATTTGATCGATGTGTATCAGGCGGAAGTAATTAACCGGAAGCTGAAAGAAAAATACAGTGATAAAGATTAGAGCATCGACGAGAACGAATCAGAGTAATCAGAGTGATGAAAAGCGGAGAGGAGGGAGGTGTAGAAAGTGAATACGAAAGTCTATCAATATGAATCTTTGATTTATGAAGCAGAGAGGAAGGGCGGCGCTTCCTTGCGGGTCTCCTTGTCGTCTGAAGCGATCTTGGTCTTGGCTTCGGCAAG
>CANDMV010000026.1 GCA_947385875.1 uncultured Eubacterium sp.
CTTCTGCTGCCATGCGTGCAGCTTCTTCCAGATTATTCCCAACACTGATACATCCGGGTAAATCAGGGAAGTAGATACTATATGAGCCGTCTGTTGATGGTTCAAAAACTGCAAGATAAGTTAAATTCTGCATAAATTACGCTCCTTTCTATGAGAACCGCAGACAGTAGGGCTATTTAAGCTCAGCCTGCTTGTAAATGCTGTTTAGGGTTCCCGGTTTGGTACGGTAATTTTTCCGGGCTTTGCAGGGTGCTTTAGGCTTATGTGGGAGCCTTCCTGATTGGTGATGTACCATCCATCTTTGCGAAGTACCTTTAGTATTTCCCGAACCGTCATATTGTGTCCTCATTATATTACTTATTATGCGCCTCTTTTATGCGTATGTCAATGTCATATACGTATAAATTATACGTACATTTACAGAACAAAGGCTTCTGAATTACAAAACATATTACAATGCATCTATCAGGAACGCGATCGGAAAACATATTACTTTTCACATCCTGACCAGACGCCCGCTGTCTGGTCAGGGCCAAAGAATGCGGCCTGCCATGTATTCGGCCCTTCGCCAAAGGCGAACTTCCAATGGATCGGATGCCGTTACTTTTTACAGCACAGCCTTTTTTGGCTGGGGTGTGAAAAGTAACGACGGAACAATACAAACATTAGTTTGTAAAGAAAAAATACTTGACACCAGTTTTTTCTTGTGTTAAGATACACAAGGCTTGAACACAGCCGAAAGAGCAGGGTGTTTTTATGGAACAGAAGGTAGAGCAGGCTTATCTGTACGATTTTTACGGAGAGCTGTTGAACAGCCGACAGCAGAAAATCTATAAGGATTTCGTGTTTCATGATTTATCTTTAAGCGAGATTGCGGAAGATGAAGGAATCAGCAGACAGGGTGTCCATGATTTAATCAGGCGTTGTACAAAGACATTGGAAGGATATGAAGCAAAGCTGCATCTTATAGAGAAGTTTCGCGGCGCAAAAAAAAGCGTAGCTAAGATTCACACGCTGGCAGGGGAATTCCATAGCACTCATGACGAACAGCTCTTAGACCAGATTGAACAGTTATCCAACAAAATATTAGAAGATCTGTAGCTAAGATTCAGAGAGGTTATCAGAATGGCATTTGAAAATTTATCAGAAAAAATTCAAAATGTGTTCAAAAATCTGCGCAGCAAGGGCCGTCTGACAGAGGACGATGTGAAAGCAGCTTTAAAAGAAGTAAAGCTGGCGTTATTAGAGGCAGATGTTAATTTTAAGGTCGTTAAAAATTTTGTAAAATCAGTTCAGGAGCAGGCAATCGGCTCCGATGTTATGAACGGCTTGAATCCCGGCCAGATGGTGATCAAGATTGTAAACGACGAAATGGTTAAGATGATGGGCCAGGAAACGACGGAGCTTGTGTTAAAACCGAGTTCGGAGCTTACGATTATCATGATGGCAGGACTTCAGGGTGCAGGAAAGACGACGACGACGGCTAAGATCGCGGGAAAGCTGAAGCAGAAGGGCAGAAAGCCTCTGTTGGCAGCCTGTGATATCTAT
Organism: uncultured Eubacterium sp.; assembly: GCA_947385875.1. GTDB lineage: Bacteria > Bacillota > Clostridia > Lachnospirales > Lachnospiraceae > Eubacterium_J. The sequence goes on from CANDMV010000026.1 coordinate 1,549, forward strand.
CGTCCGGCAGCGATCGAGCAGCTTCAGATCAATGGGCGGAAGCAGGGCGTGGAAGTATTTTCGATGGGCGATAAAAATAAGCCCGTTAATATTGCGAAAGCAGCGACAGAACATGCGTTAAAAAATGGATACAATGTACTGATTCTGGATACGGCAGGCCGTCTGCATGTGGATGAAGCCATGATGGCAGAGCTGGCGGAGATTAAAAGCCAGATAGATGTGGCACAGACCATTCTTGTGGTGGACGCTATGACAGGTCAGGACGCAGTGAATGTAGCGAGCAGTTTTGAGGAAAAAATCGGCATTGACGGTGTAATACTTACGAAATTAGACGGTGATACAAGAGGCGGAGCGGCTTTATCGATCCGGGCAGTTACCGGAAAGCCGATTTTATATGTCGGCATGGGAGAAAAGCTGTCAGACTTAGAGCAGTTTTATCCGGACAGGATGGCTTCCAGAATCCTTGGCATGGGTGATATATTAACGCTGATTGAAAAAGCGGAGGCTGAAATCGATCAGGAAAAAGCCAGAGAGATGGAGCAGAAGTTTAAAAAAGCAGAGTTTGGATTTGATGATTATTTAGAGTCAATGAATCAGATGAAAAAAATGGGCGGATTATCAAGCGTGCTTTCGATGATGCCGGGAATCGGCGGCTCCCAGCTGGAGGAGCTTGAGAACGCAATGGATGAAAAGAAAATGGCACGGATTGAGGCTATTATCTATTCGATGACTCCGCAGGAACGCAGTGATCCGGGTATTTTAAATCCGAGCAGAAAACGCCGTGTAGCAGTCGGAGCAGGGGTGGACATTATGGAAGTGAATCGTCTGGTCAAGCAGTTCGAACAGACACGCAAGATGATGAAGCAGATGACCGGCATGATGGGCGGTAAAGGAAAACGGGGCAAAATGGGAAGGTTCAGACTTCCGTTTTAGCATAGATTTCACATGAATTTTTCATGAATGATTAAGTGAAAGAATGTAGCAGGTCAGATTGTCTGAACTGTTATGAAAGCATTGATTAAGGAGGTGAAAAAATGGCAGTAAAGATCAGATTGAAAAGATTGGGAAAGAAAAAGAATCCTTTCTATAGAATCGTTGTTGCAGATGCCAGAACATCTAGGAACGGCAAGAGCATTGCTGAAATCGGCACGTATGATCCGATGAAGGATCCAAGTGAATTCCACATAGATGCAGAAGCAGCTAAGAAGTGGCTGGCAAATGGTGCACAGCCTACGGAAACCGTAGCAAAGATTTTGAAGCTGGCGGGAATTGAGAAGTAGTGAGGTGGAGATATGAAAGAATTAGTAGAAGTGATTGCAAAATCACTTGTCGATCATCCGGAGGAGGTTGTTGTAACTGAGACCGAGAATGACAAATCTATCGTTATCGAGCTGCGTGTAGCACAGATGGACATGGGCAAGGTAATCGGCAAGCAGGGCCGTATTGCAAAAGCGATCCGTGCCGTAGTCAAAGCAGCAGCCTCAAAAGCAGACAAGAAGGTTATTGTAGAGATCGTGCAGTGATGTGCGTACAGTCTGATAAGCAAAGCATTGTAAGAGCTGTCTTGCAATGCTTTTTCTATTAAGAAAATTCGAAAGAAAAATAGCAGTAAAGGACTTGGTCTATAAAGAAAGGTATTCATTATGGAAGATTTATTTCAGGTTGGTGCAGTCACAAACACCCACGGTCTGCGGGGAGAGGTTAAAGTATTTCCAACAACTGACGACCCGGCGCGTTATAAGGAGCTGAAAGAAGTCATAGCAGATACGGGCAGGCAGCGTTTCGTTCTTGAAATTGCCGGAGTCCGCTTCTTCAAGCAGATGGTGATTGTAAAGTTTAAAGGAATTGATGATATTAATGACGTATTAAAATATAAGGGTGCAAAATTATATGTTACCAGAGAAAATGCGGTCAAGCTGGAGGAAGGCGAATATTTTTTAGCGGACTTAGTGGGGCTGCGGGCGGAAACAGAAGAAGGAAAGGCACTTGGCAGTATCAGGGATGTCTTACAGACGGGTGCGAATGATGTATATGTGATACAGAATGAAGATGGGAAAGATCTTCTTGTCCCGGCAATTAAAGACTGCGTAAAAGAGATTGATTTAGAAGGCGGCAGGATTGTAGTGCATCTTCTGCCGGGACTTGGGGCGTAGCTTATGCATTTTCATATATTGACCTTATTCCCGGAAATGATTGAGCGGGGGCTTAAGTACAGCATTATCGGCAGAGCTGTTCAAAATGGATATTTGACGGTCCATGCTGTCAATATCAGAGACTTTACATTGGATCGGCATAAAAAGGTAGACGATTATCCTTATGGCGGAGGCGCAGGCATGGTAATGCAGGCACAGCCGGTATACGATGCGTGGGAATCAGTGATAAAAAAGATCGGATATCGTCCGCGCACAATTTATCTGACGCCGCAGGCCGTGGTATTTCATCAGAGAATGGCAAAAGAGTTTGCGCAGGACAAAAATCTGATCTTTTTATGTGGGCATTATGAAGGAATAGATGAGCGCGTACTGGAAGAAATCGTGACGGATTATGTTTCCATAGGAGATTATGTCTTAACCGGCGGCGAGCTGCCGGCTATGGTTATGGCGGATGCGATTGCGCGGATGGTGCCGGGGGTATTGACAAACGAGCAGTCTGGGTGCACGGAATCTCTGGAAGGAAATCTGCTGGAATATCCGCAGTACAGCCGCCCGAAAGAATGGAATGGAAAAGCAGTGCCGGATATTTTATTATCTGGAGATCATGCGAAAGTAGATGCATGGCGCAGGGAGCAGTCTATTTTAAGAACAATGCAGCGCAGGCCGGATTTGCTGGCACATGCAGAGCTGACAGATAAAGAGCGGAAGACCTATTTATGATAGAAACATTTTTACTGGAAAGCAGTACACTTCCAGACCCGATAGATGTTCCGAAAGAGTTGGGAAAACTGTCCAGTGAACGGATCGAAAAAATAAAAAGGTTCAAACAGCCCGAATCCAGAAAGCAGTGTTTTGGTGCCGGACTGCTGTTGGAATATGGACTGCGCCGGACTGCTGTTAATCATTTGCCTGATAAGCGTGGTCAGCAGAAAACGCTAACGGATGAGCTTTTATCTGTCCAAAACATTGAAGAAGAGAACAGTTCGCTGACAGAGAAAATCTGTTTTCATTCCTATGGAAAGCCTTATCTGGCCGGCATTCCATTTAATCTGTCCCATACCACTGGCTATGTAATATTAAGCATCCTGACGCAGCATGAAAAATCAGACAAGACAGATATCTCCATAGGCTGTGATATAGAGCCTGTCAAAGCCTATCATCCCCAGATCGCCCGACGTTTTTTTACCCGAAATGAGTATCTGAAGCTGGAGCAGGCAGACAGCCGTATACAGGCAGAATTGTTCTGCCAATATTGGACAAGAAAAGAAAGCGTGCTGAAAATGACCGGACTTGGCATCGCAATGCCTATGGATTTATTTGATATCAGCAGCGGCTCCAAAGCTGCAGCAGACCGGGAAAAGACTCTGGCATGGCAGGAGACTGTACAGAAAAAAGAACAGACATCGCGAAAGCCCGCCAAAGAAGATTATACAGAGAAATTATATCATCATGCTGCCAAGTCTCTGTTGGACGACAATTTATATATGAAGGAATATCGCTATGACGAATGCTGTATCACAGTCTGCAGTAATTACATGCAGTTTGCACAAGAGCTAAGAGTCGTACATCTGTAAGAATATATCTGCTTCTCTGCCCTCCCTGACTAAAAGCCAGAAGCTAAAGCCTCCGCTTTAGTTTCGCCGCCTGATCATTGAGCAGAAAACCAAGATCTTCCGGCATTCTTCTAGGGCCGCTGTCAAACCATGCAGATTCCCTCTCACAGCTGCTTAAGACAGGCATTTCAAAATTTTCTATCGGATAAGAACAGTGATCTATAATTAGCAGTTCATATCCTAAAACTTTACTTATGAATTCGGGACTGCTCCCCTCACCCGGCGTCCGGGTACCCAAAACAAATACACCCTGCAAAAAATTCATAAAAAGCTTGCATTGCTACCCATGTTGTGATAACTTAGATATGTTGGTAACTGTCCAGTAGACGAGGCAGTTGTAGCAGTTGTGAAAAAGGCGATGGTCCTCTGGTACAAGCAGGTATTAAGAACATCAAAATAATAGGAGGTCACAAATATGAATGCAACAGAAATTATAAGAAACATTGAGGCAGCTCAGTTAAAAGAAGCTGCACCGGATTTCCGCGTAGGCGATACGGTAAAAGTATATGGAAAAATAGTGGAAGGAAACCGGGAAAGAATTCAGGTATTTGAAGGAATCGTATTAAAGAGACAGGGTTCCAGCAGCAGAGAGACTTTCACAGTAAGAAAACTGTCGAATGGTGTCGGTGTAGAAAAGACATGGCCGGTGCATTCACCGAATGTAGAAAAGGTAGAAGTAGTCCGCCGTGGTAAAGTAAGACGTGCAAAGCTGAACTATTTAAGAGGACGCGTAGGAAAGCGTGCGAAGGTAAAAGAGTTAATCAAATAGTTAGTATTCGTATGGGAAGAGACAATTTTAGATTGTCTCTTTTTTCAAGATGTCCGGACCAACAAATAGATTCGCAGAGTGACGAAACAAAGGGAATAGAATATGAGCAGACGGGTCAAAGGGCTTAGTTTTGGAAGAAAGAAAGAGCGGAAGGTCAATCTTTCGCTGATTCAGGAAGTCATCATTTGGATATTGGAAATAGGGATTACAATCGGGATTGCAGTGGTCTTTACCTTTTTCTTTGGCGTACGCTCCAATGTAGTGGGGCCTTCTATGTCGCCGCAGCTGGAGGATGGAGATGAAGTGCTGATCGACCGTTTTTCATATAAATTTATATCTCCTAAGCCGGGAGATATTATCGCGTTTCTGCCGAATGGAAATGTGAATACTCATTATTATATTAAACGTGTGATTGCTGTGCCGGGAGATACGATCCAGATTACAGACGGTAAAATATATGTCAATGGAGAAGAATATGCAGAAGAAATGGAAGCATCCGGCATAGAAGATGCAGGCATTGCGAAGGATGTCATCACGCTTGGAGAGGATGAGTACTTTGTCTTGGGAGATAATCGGAACAATAGTGAGGACAGCAGATTTGCGAATATTGGAAATGTCAAAGAAGATTATATGATCGGCAAGGTATGGTTTATATCAGCGCCTAGGGGAAAATTTGGATTTATCAGATAAACATACATGCGCTATGTATGTATCACCAAGAATAAAAGCGGTGAGCGCATTAAAAGGGATGGAAAGGGATAAAAAGGATAGAAAGGATTAAAGGATAGAAAGATATGCAGTATCAATGGTATCCAGGTCATATGACGAAAGCCAAACGTCAGATGCAGGAGGATATAAAATTAATCGATCTAGTGATTGAACTGGTGGATGCACGGATTCCAATCAGCAGCCATAATCCGGATATTGACGAGCTGGGAAAAAACAAGTCCAGGCTTGTGTTACTGAATAAAGCAGATTTGGCGGATGATAAAAAAAATAAGTTATGGTGCAGTCATTATAAGGAACGGGACATGTATGCAGTTCGATTAGATTCTAGAAACAGAGCAGGCATGAAAAACGTCCAGAACGTGATTCAGGAGGCGTGCAGGGAAAAAATAGAAAGAAATCTAAAACGCGGCATTCTGAATCGTCCGGTGCGTGCGATGGTTGTAGGCATTCCAAATGTAGGAAAATCTACATTCATTAATTCTTTCGCAGGCAAGGCGTGTACAAAGACTGGCAATAAGCCGGGCGTGACTAAGGGAAAGCAGTGGATTCGTCTGAATAAAAATGTAGAGCTTTTGGATACCCCTGGTATTTTATGGCCTAAATTCGAGGACGATACGGAGGGAAAGCATCTGGCGTATATTGGTTCGATGAAAGACGAGCTGTTAAATGTTGAAGAGCTGGCGCTTGAGCTGATTGGAGAGCTTACTAAAAAATATCCGGGTGTTTTAGCGCAGCGCTATGAATTGGATGAAGCGGCGGAACGGATCGGGATTCTTGAGCAGCTTGCACGCAGCCGCGGCTGTCTGAAAAAGGGAAATGAGCTGGACTATGTAAAAGCAGCGGCGCTGCTGATGGATGAGTTTCGCAGCGGCAGGCTGGGAAGGATTACGATCGAGACACCGTAGAATGCTGGTTATAGTGGAGCTGGAGGCTGAACTATAACATTTACGGAGAGTGGTTGCATGAAGTCTATTGTAAAAGATGTCGTCAGTCTGTGCCTTTATCTGGCGATTATTCTGGGATGCACGTATCTGGCAGTAAATTATGTGGCACAGCGTACAGCGGTGGAGGGAAGCTCCATGCAGCCTACGCTTTATGATGGTGACAATATAATTGTAGATAAGCTGACTTATCAGTATAGGGAACCGCGCAGATATGATATCATTGTCTTTCCTTACCGTTATGAGCGGGATACTTATTATGTCAAGCGGATCATCGGACTTCCGGGAGAAAAAGTGCGGATTGATACACATGGTACGATTTTCATCAATGATGAGGCATTGGATGAGCATTATGGTACAGAGACAATCCGACAGCCGGGAAATGCTTTTACGCCTAGAATTTTAGGGAAGGATGAGTATTTTGTGCTTGGCGATAATCGAAATGACAGTACGGACAGCCGGGATGCTTCGGTAGGTCTGGTTCGTCGTGCGGACATTATCGGCAGGGCTCTGCTGCGCATTTATCCATTTACTTCTATAGGAATTATCGAGTCGGATTAGTGCACGGTCTAAGTTCAAAAGTATATGGTAAGGTAAGCGTTGAGTAAACAATGGTAAAAAAGGATACAGATGGATAAACATTGAAATATGCAAATGGAGACGTATATAGATAGTTGGTATAAAAATATATGTAAAAATGTTAAAGCAAACAAAAGCATAAAAGCATAAGCACAGGGGGAGATAAATGGTTCAAAATACAATAGGGCAGATTAAGAAAGAATATCAGGCAGCAGAGTTACAAATGCTGCCTGATTTTATCCATATATATAAAGAAGATCCAAGGGCAGGAGTCATAAAACTGGTAAAGCAGGCACAGGGGAGGCTGGACAAAACAGAAGCAGAACGCGCGCGGCTGTATCAGATGGGCGAATACGAGCGGCAGTATGCGCAGTATACATATGTATGCGGGATTGATGAGGCCGGCAGAGGGCCATTGGCCGGGCCGGTGGTGGCCGGTGCTGTGATTCTGCCGAAGGATTGTGAGATTTTATATTTAAATGATTCTAAGCAGCTGTCAGCAAAAAAGAGGGAGGAGCTGTATGAAATGATTCAAAGCCAGGCTGTGGCTTATGGGATTGGTCTGGCTTCATGGGAGCGCATAGATGAGATTAATATTTTGCAGGCAACCTATGAGGCTATGCGCGAAGCTATTAATAATCTGGGTGTAATACCCGATATATTATTAAACGACGCGGTTACAATCCCTAAGGTGCCGATTCGTCAGGTGCCGATTATCAAAGGGGATGCCAAGAGTGTTTCTATTGCAGCCGCAAGCATACTTGCAAAGGTAACAAGGGACCGAATGATGGATGAATATGACAGTAAATATCCCGGTTATGGCTTTGCTTCGAATAAGGGATACGGTTCTGGAGCACATATAGAAGCGATTAAGCGGCTTGGGCCATGTGAGATTCATAGAAAGTCATTTATTACGCATTTCGTATCAACTATAGATAGGATCTGCTAAAAACTGTGCAGAAATAACTTATACGATTTACTTGTCTTAATCAGTTACATAGCCCGCTGTACGCCTGATTTTTGAATGGCACTCTCGAAGAAAAATCTTGCGCAGCTTACATCAGTTATTTCTTCACAGTTCCTGATAAAGGTTCGTTTACATAAATGGTTATATAGGAACAGTTTTTTCGACAGGGGGGCGGTAACATGCAGGTAACAGATTATCTGGGACAATATGCCAATACGCTGGCTAACGCAGCATCTGCGTCATCTTCCTCGCAGGCTGCAGGCACTGGAAATGTCGCAACACAGAATCTAGTGTCTAACCTGACTGAATTACAGGAAGGCACTGTATTTGAGGGCAGTATTAATTCGATTGACGGTACAAAAATACTGTTAGGGCTTGGAAACGGGCAGACGATTTCCGCCAGGCTGGATACGGGCATAAGCCTGAAGCTGGGGCAGTCTGTTTTTTTTCAGGTAAAATCAAACGACGGCAGTACGATTGCTATAAAGCCATATGCAGACGGCAGGGCATTTAATCCGACGATTCAGAAAGCGCTGGATGCAGCGGGCATGGAAATGACCAAGGATACCATCGATATGGTAAACCGCATGATGCAGGAAGGAATGCCGATTGACAAAAATTCTCTGGCGGCTATGCGGCAGGTATTAATGCAGAATCCGCGTCTGGCTATGCAGACGGTAGTTACGATGAATCGGCTGGGGATACCGGTGAATGATCAGATGGCGGCACAGTTTGAAAACTATCAGAATGACCGTCATGCGATGCTTCATCAGATGGAACAGGTAATGGAAGAGCTTCCTTCGGTCTTTGCAAAAGCATCCGCAGGTTCTTCTGTATCTGATTTGATGCAGCTGAATCAGCAGATTTTGACGATATTGAACGCGGGAGAAGAATCAGCAGCAGGACAGACAGCAGAAATCTTTACGCAGGAATCAGGCTCCGATGAGCCGCAGCAGCCGGCAGCGGGACAGGAGAATGCTGCACAGAATCTTCAAAATTCACAACAGCCGGCAGCACAGCTGCAGGCAGCTATGCAGCAGCTAAAGACAGGCGCTGCGCTGGATACTGAGGCTGGACAGACGAAGGAGTTACAGTCAGCAGGAGAGCGTGTGCAGCCGGCAGCAGGGGAGCAGCCTCAGACAGCGGAAGCGGCACAGTCTCAGCCGGAACCGGATAAGCTGTCCCAGCTGCTTAGCAGGCATCAGCTCGCGGAGCTGGAGTCTCAGTTAAAAGAGGTATTTCCAAAAGATTCAAAGATGAAGCTGAACACTCAGCTTACCGCAAAAGAATTTCTGGAAGCATTGTCAAAGCAGATGTTCGAACAGGAACAGTCGTCCGGCTTTGATAAACATGCGCTGACCAGGCTTTTTTCTGGAAAAGAATATCATGCATTATTAAAGAATGTCATGGAGCGGGAGTGGACGGTCAGACCGGAGGACCTAAAGACCGAACATAAAATCGAAGAATTATATCAAAAACTGGATAAACAGATGGGCCAGATTGAGCAGCTGGCAAAACAGACCGGCATGGATACCGGACAGCTGTCACAGTCAGCATCACAGGTGCGTGATAATATAGAATTTATGCATCAGATTAATCAGGCATATACTTACGTGCAGATTCCGCTGAAGCTGGCTAATCAAAATGCTCACAGTGATTTGTATGTATATACGAATAAGCGTAATCTCCGCAGAAAAGAAGGCGAATTATCTGCATTTCTTCATCTGGAGCTGGATCATCTCGGCTCGACAGATGTATCGATTAAAATGCTGGATAAAAATGTCACTACGAAGTTTTATCTGGCAGATGATGCCGCGTATGATTTGATCGAAGAAAATCTGCCAAATCTGCAGGAGAGGCTTGTGAAGCTGGGCTATAACTGCAGCATCAGTCTTGAAAAGCGGGAGGAAAAAATAGATTTTGTGGAGGATTTCTTACAGAAAGGACAGCCGGCAAAGGCGGCGGCAAGGGGAATGGTTCAGCGGTATTCATTTGATGTGCGCGCTTAACTGCGGCTTGGTCTGTTAATGGAAAGCTTTTTTGACTGCGGGTATAGATTGAGCAGATATGACGAAAGGAAATAGTTTGCAAAATATGGGTGATAACTCTTTATAAATTTTCAGTGAAGGGAAAGAAAAGTGGCACAGAATAGAAAAAGTAAGCCGAAAACGGCAGTTGCCCTTGCTTATGAACCGGGCGAGCAGGCACCAAAGATACTAGCTGCCGGGAAGGGTGCATTGGCAGATAAGATCATTGATGCAGCAAAGGAAGCGGATGTTCCGACCTATAAGGATGACAAGCTGGCGGACACGCTTTCGCATTTGGAAATCGGAGACATGATACCGCCGGAATTATATCAGGTGGTAGCCGAGATTCTGGTATTTGTCAGTGACATGGAGAAGATGCGGGAGAAGCTGGGAAAGCATGTATCATAAGCTGCAGGATGAATAATGAGCAGGACGATTAGAGGATGCACAGTGACAGCAGTTTCTGATTGCTGTTTTATATCAATGGCGGCTTGCAGATCTTTGGAAAATAGAACTGACACAAATAGGGAATTCATATATGATAAATAAACGGGCAGTAGGTGCAGAATATGAACAGAAAGCGGCTCAATATCTAGAATCATGCGGTTATAAAATTACTGTCAGGAATTTTCGCTGCAGGATGGGAGAAATTGACTTGATTGCTGAAGACGGAGAATATTTAGTATTTATAGAAGTAAAATACCGAGCAGATGCACAGATGGGAGAACCGCAGGAAGCAGTGAATCTAAGAAAGCAGAGAAGAATAAGCAGGGCAGCAGCTTATTACTGCATGAAAAACGGCAGGCCGCCGGAACAGCCATGCCGGTTCGACGTAGCAGCATATATGCAGGGAAATTGGACAATTATTAAAAATGCATTTGATTATCTGCAATAACGGGCAGGCAATACATTTTAGCTGATGAAATTACTTTAAATTTGATTTTTATAGTAAAAATGATTGCAGAATAGGCCCTAAAACGTTATACTATACTTATGAGATATGGTTTTCGTGGTATAGTGCTGAATTGACAATTAGATTTGTTGAAACATCTGCTTATTTATTGCATGATGTCGGAGAAGTTATGGGTACAAAGGATCATAAAGAGAGAAAAAATCATGCGGGACTGCTTTTAAGTCAGGAGAAGTGGGACATCCGATATGATATTCTGCATCATTCCCTATGGATTGTTGTAAAATGGCTGTTTTTATTAGACGCGTTATGGTATATCATATTTATCATGGATGGGTACGGAGCGCAGGTTGAGATTTTTTTTAGAATTGCTGCTGCGCCGTTTGTGCTGTTTATTATGCTGTTGGTGTTTGGATTCTATGTTGCCAGACACAAGACGATTTTAAATGACTACATTATGCTTTCTATTTTGAATTTTGTAGTTTTAATTATAATGGCAGGTGACCAATGGACTCACAGCCTGCAGATTATCTGCATACTTCCGATCATATTTGTAATGATTCTGGAACGTCTACAGCTGATCTATTTTCAGGTATTTTTATCAACTTCTTTAGTCATTGTTCATTTTACCCTTGTAGAGCTTTATTCAGTTTCGCCTTGGAAAAATCATATATTATTGAATTTTTCGGGAATAATATTTAATGTGTTTATTATAGCAAAGATTGTAGTCCAGATTCGTAAATATACACAGATGCTGGATACACAGATTACGATAGATTCACTCACCAGACTGTATAATCACGAAGCTTTTTATGAAGAGCTGGACCGTAAGATGGAGAATTATAAGCAGACGGGCAGGCCCCTCTGCGTTTTGATTGCTGATATAGATAATTTTAAAAAAGTAAATGATACATATGGACACGCATATGGAGATAAAGTGCTGAAAGTGCTTGCTGAGATCTTTAGGGAAGAATCTAGTGTTAAATGCTTTGTAGCGCGCTATGGAGGAGAAGAGTTTGCAATGATTCTGGATATGAATCAGGATGATGCCGTCAGAAAGGCACATCGGATCCGCGAGCGTTTTGAGCAGCAGAAAATTCCTGATGAAAGCGGCAGGGCTTACAGTTTTACGCTCAGCGTAGGCGTAGCCTGCTGTAGTTCAGAATTCCTGACATCCAGCCAGTTTTTCGAGAAGGCGGATGAGGCGCTGTATAAGGCGAAGGCAAGCGGAAAGAACAGAGTCTGTCTTTGACAAGGGAGATCAGGTTATGAAAGCAGGCAAGAGCATGTATGAATAATGCTGTATCCACAAGGTATTCAAAACACACTCTGGGAAAGATTAAGGAGAGCATGTACGAATGATGCTGCATTCACAAGGTATTCAAAATATGCTCTGGGAAAGATGAGGAGGCATGTAATCTATCATGCGCAGAAAAATTAATCATTTATCCGGTATGCAGCTGATGGCTGTTGGATTTTTTATATTAATACTGACAGGCGCATTGTTATTGATGCTGCCTGTTTCGGCAAGAGACGGTACGGTTACTCCGTTTTTGACTGCGCTGTTTACATCTGCCAGCGCATCCTGTGTGACAGGATTAATTTTGGTGGATACGTATACGCACTGGTCATTTTTTGGCAGGCTGATACTGCTGGCGCTGATTCAGATCGGTGGACTAGGATTTATTACATTGGGAATGGCTGTTTCTCTGGCGCTTCGCAGAAAGATCGGGCTGAAACAGCGCGGCTGGATAAAAGAAAGCTTTAATGTGCTGGATATTGGCGGAGTCGTGCGGATGTTAAAGCTGGTGCTGGCCGGTACAGTGATGTTTGAAGGCATCGGGGCACTGCTTTTATTTGTTCGGTTTTATCCCAGAATGGGCTTTTTAAGGGGATTATATTATAGTATTTTTCATGCGGTCTCGGCGTTTTGTAATGCCGGGTTTGATTTGATGGGGTATTATGAGCCGTATTCTTCGTTTACGGCATATTATGATGATCCATTGGTCAGTTTTACTTTATGTGCACTGATTCTGATCGGAGGTATTGGCTTTTTTGTGTGGAATGATATTGCGGCGCATAAGTGGCATTTCCGCAGATACGCGCTGCAGACAAAAATGGTGTTAAGCTCTTCGGTTCTGCTCATTTTTGGCGGGGCAGTTCTTTTTTATGTGATAGAAGGGAACAGGCTGTTCGCGGATATGAATCTGACCGGCAAAATATGCAGCTCCTTTTTCTGCGCAGTTACACCAAGAACAGCCGGATTTAATACGACCGATACGGGTGCGTTATCGGAAGGCGGCAAGCTGCTTACGATACTTTTGATGTTTATCGGAGGAGGGTCTGGTTCTACCGCGGGCGGCGTGAAGATGGCTACGGTCTTTGTCCTGCTGCTGCATCTTAAGGCTACGCTTCTGCGGGTTCCGGGAACAAATATTTTTGGAAGGCGCATTGATGATGAGACGGTTACAAAAGCATCTGCGCTGCTGAGCATTTATTTGTTTTTCAGCATGGCGGCTACGCTGATTATTTGCAGTATGCAGGATTTCCCGATTGGAGATACGATGTTTGAAGTGTTTTCTGCGATCTGCACAGTAGGCATGACAACGGGGCTGACAGGGCAGTTAAATACAGCTTCACAGCTGATTATCATATTTCTGATGTATATCGGGAGACTTGGAAGCCTTTCTTTTGCTCTGTCTTTTACCGACCATAAAAAAACAGAGCCGGTTATGCAGCCTGTGGAAGGAATTAATATCGGGTAAATTGCGAACCATGGTGCGAATGCAAGAGTTGAATTTTGATGCGGGGTTATTGCCCGTATATGCTTATGGGCGTCAAGGAAATTTTGCTCATGGATATCATTGAGAGGAGTGGGTGATTTTTATGAAATCTTTTTTGATTATCGGGCTCGGAAGGTTTGGCAGTCATTTGTGCAGGAATCTGTCGAAGCTGGACAATGAGATTATGATTGTGGATGAAATAGAGGAAAAGCTTCAGGATCTCCTTCCGTTCGTTGTCAGTGCGAAGATCGGAGACTGCACAAATGAAAAAGTGTTAAAGAGTCTGGGTGTCGGAAATTTTGACACCTGCTTTGTCTGTATCGGTAATAATTTTCAAAGCAGCCTTGAGGTTACCAGCCTGCTGAAGGAAGCCGGGGCAAAAAATGTCGTCAGCAAGGCTGACCGTGATATTCATGCAAAGTTTCTGCTTCGTAACGGGGCGGATGAGGTGATTTATCCAGACAGGGATATTGCGGATAAAGTAGCTGTCCGTTTTTCTGCTAATCAGGTCTTTGATTATGTGGAGCTGGGGAAAGGGTTTTCCATTTATGAAATCGCGCCTCTGCCGGAATGGATCGGGCGCTCGATCTTGGATGTCAATGTGCGGGCTGCTTATAATACGAATATTATCGGGGTGAAAAATGGCGGAGAGATGCATCTGATGCCGGGGCCGGATTATGTATTTCAGACGGATGAGCATCTGATGGTGATCGGGCATCAGGCGGATCTTCAGAAGATTCTGCGGAAATTATAGCGTTTAAAGTCACTGGGGCAACCTGCCCTGCCTCTGCCGGAAGCTAAAGGTGCCGCTGCGGCTTCTCCGCCTGTCTGTCGAACAGAATACTAAGGGCTTCTAACATTCTTCCAAAGCCGCTGTCAGACTGGGCGGACTCCCTTTATCAGTCAGCTGTCCATGACAGGTATTACATAAAATATCCTGTCTGTAACAGCTGTATCAGTCCATGGATCTTAGATCAGCGGTTCACAGTTAAAAAATTCTGCCTATGTATTATCGTTTTCATTTTAAGGCTTATCAAAAACAGCTCCCCTCGCATGGCGTTCGGATATCCATATATGAGCAGAATGCAGCAAAGTGTAGTTTTTATAAAAATTTTACTAGAACAAACATAAATATGTGTGATATAGCAAAGTGTATATGTCAAAATTCAGAAATGGTTCAGGCAAGGCAAATCAGCTGTCAAATGGTATGAGATACGATATATGTGCTGATGAATTATTTTCAACCCGTTGTTCATACTATTAAAAAGGATGAATAGAAGTAATCAGTGAAAAAGAAGGTCCTGTCATATAGGATATGTCTGCGCGTCTTAATACTAATAATTGTGTACTCAATAAACAAGAATTGAGCAATTCCAAATATTGGGGAGAGTTTAAAGTTGCTGCATATAATACGGCAGGTGAACTGAAATAATTTTAGAAATACCGTTGGTATAAGTCAGGGCAATATGTTATAGTAAATTCATGACAGCATTATGAACTGTATATAAGAAATATAGAATAATAGAAAGAAGATGTAAGCATGACAAAGATTGATATTATTTCAGGATTTTTAGGTGCAGGAAAGACGACGTTTATCAAAAAAATGATTGAAGAAGTCTTTCAGGGGCAGAAAATTGTATTGATTGAAAACGAATTTGGCGAAGTCGGCATTGACGGCGGATTCTTGAAGGACGCGGGGATTGAGATCACAGAAATGAACTCCGGCTGTATCTGCTGTACCTTAGTGGGAGATTTTGATAAGAACCTGAAGGAGGTATTGGAAAAATTTAATCCGGAGCGTATTTTGATCGAACCGTCCGGCGTAGGCAAGTTGTCAGATGTCATGAAGTCGGTGATTGATCTGGAAAAAGAACGGGATGTAAAACTAAATGCGCTTGTAACCGTGGTAAATGCAGCAAAGGCATCCAAACAGATGAAGGCTTTTGGAGAATTTTTTAATAACCAGATCGAATTTGCCACGACCATTGTATTAAGCAGAAGCCAGAATGTATCGCCGGACAAGCTGGAGCTGTGCGTAAAACAGATGCAGGAGATCAATCAAAAGGCCGCAGTGATTACAACACCGTGGGATGAAATAAAGGGCGAAACAATCTTAAAAGTAATTGAACAAAGTGATTCTTTGGAAATGGAGCTGTTAGCGGAAGCACGTCATGCGCAGGAAGCAGCGGAACATGCGCATCACCATCATCATGAACATGAGCATGAAGAACATGGCATACACCATGAACATGACGGGCATGAGCATGTAGAACACGCTGCTCATCATGAAGAAGAACATGGGCATGAGCATGAAGCGCATGGTCATCATCATGAAGAACATGGGCATGAGCACGAAGCGCATGGTCATCATCATGAAGAACATGGGCATGAACATGACGGGCATGAGCATGAAGCGCATGGTCATCATCATGAGTATGAAGAACATGGCGCACACCATGAACATGACGGACATGTAGAACACGGTGCTCATGGACATCATGAACATCATCATGCAGATGAGATATTTACCAGCTGGGGCAAAGAGACACCGCATAAATACGAGAAGTCTGTAATTGAAAATGCGTTAAAGGTTTTATCTGAGACGGAAGAATATGGCACGATACTCAGAGCCAAAGGCATGGTGGAAGCAGTAGACGGCAGCTGGATTTATTTTGATATGGTGCCGGGTGAATATGAGCTGCGTGAAGGCCAGCCGGAATATACCGGCCGCTTATGCGTGATTGGCTGTAATCTGCTGCAGGAGCGTCTTTCGGAGTTATTCGCATTATAATCATGAGCGGTAAAGTTTACCATATGCTTCATGATAACGACGCTCATGAGACGGCGTTATTTGACAGACGTTAGTGTTTGTCAGTATAAATGGAAAGGAACATGATTCATGGAGGAGATTCCAGTATATTTATTTACCGGTTTTATGGACAGCGGCAAGACGACGCTGATTCAGGAGACTTTGTATGAAAATGGATTTGGAGAGGATGCCTGTACTCTGGTGATCTGTTGTGAGGACGGAGAGGAGGAATACGATGAGGTAAAGCTTCATACGATTCAAGGCAGCCTTGCTATGATTGAAGATCAAGAGGAGTTCACAAAAGAAAAATTAGAGGAATTAAATGAAAAGTATCATCCGGATCAGGTGTTCTTAGAATACAACGGTACGTGGGAAGTAGGGCCGTTTCAGGAGATGACGCTGCCGAAAGGATGGGTGGTTGTTCAGTCACTGGCGACTGTAGATGCGGGTACGTATGAAATGTATCTGGCAAATATGCGGGCTATGATGATGGAACAGATGTTTGCGGCGGATGTGGTGATCTTTAACCGCTGTGATGATGATACTCCGAAAGGTAAATTCCGCAGGACAGTAAAAGCTCTAAACCGCAGGGCACAGATCGTTTATGAGCGAGAGGATGGCTCGATCGATGAAAATGATATGGAAGAGCTGCCGTTTGATCTGAATGCAGATGTCATAGAAATTACAGATGCTGATTACGGCATCTGGTATCTGGATGCTATGGACGATCCTAAAAAGTATGACGGGAAGAAGGTTCATTTTCTTGCATTGGTATATCGCCCGGAGCATAAAATGAAGCGTGGCGTGTTTGTACCGGGACGGTTTGCCATGACATGCTGTGAGGCGGATATACAGTTTATTGGTTTTAAGTGTAAGTATGAACAGGCAGAAAGCATACCGCATCGGTCATGGATTGATCTTACTGCTGAGATCCGGCATGAATTTGCTATGGAGTACCATGGAAAAGGACCTGTATTGTATCCTATCAGTGTGAAGAAGGCGGAAAAGCCAGAGGATGAGCTGGTGTATTTTTCATAAAATGTGTCTGAATACCAGAAGCCGCAAAGCGGAGAACCCTTTGGGTATAGCTTAAATAAACAACGCTTGAGAGCCGGGTTTAAGACTTTAATGCCTGTGAGTACAGCTTGTGAATTTAGTACGCGGCAGCCCAGACTGTCTGAACTGCCGCGTATTTTAAAGTATCATACAGAAAGAATAAAATGGAGGTTAGTTATGTTTCCAATAGTGAAAAAAGAATTATTGGCAGATAAAATCTACCTGATGGTCGTAAAAGCGCCGCGGGTGGCAAAATCATGTCTGCCGGGACAGTTTGTGATTGTCAAAATGGATGAAGAGGGCGAGCGTATTCCGCTTACAATCTGCGACTATGACCGAAGCGAGGGGACGGTTACGATTGTCTTTCAGACGGTAGGTTATTCTACAGAGCGCATGAAAGAGTTAAATGAGGGAGACAGTTTCCGTGATTTTGTAGGCCCGCTCGGATGTGCGTCTGAAATCTGCGAAGAAAAGAATCTTGAGGAGACGAAAAAGAAAAGCATCGTATTTATTGCCGGCGGTGTAGGAACCGCGCCGGTATATCCGCAGGTAAAATGGCTCAAAGAGCACGGCGTTGACTGTGATGTGATTATGGGCGCCAGAAACAAGGATTTATTATTTTACGTAGATGAGATGAAGGCTGCTGCTGCGAATTTGTACGTAACAACAGATGATGGTACATATGGTTTTCATGGTATGGGAACCGACCAGCTGCAGGAGCTGGTAAATCAGGGGAAAAAATATGATCACTGCGTAGCAATCGGGCCTATGATTATGATGAAGTTCGTCTGTCTGCTGACCAAAAAACTGGAGATCCCTACGATTGTATCTATGAATCCGATCATGGTAGATGGAACCGGCATGTGCGGTGCCTGCCGTCTGATTGTCGGCGGCGAGGTGAAGTTCGCATGTGTGGACGGACCGGAGTTTAATGGGCATTTGGTTGACTTTGACCTGGCTATGAAGCGTCAGCAGCAGTATAAGACGCAGGAAGGCAGGGCAATGTTAAAGCTGGAGGAAGGTGCATCCCATCATGGCGGATGTGGAAATTGCGGAGGTGATAAATAATGGACGTAATGAAGAGAGTGCCGATTAAGGAGCAGGAACCACAGGTCCGTGCGGCAAATTTTGAAGAAGTATGTCTGGGATATTCTAAGGAAGAGGCAATGGAAGAAGCATCCAGATGCCTGAATTGTAAAAATGCGCAGTGCGTCAAAGGCTGCCCGGTAGGTATTGATATTCCGGCATTTATACAGCAGGTAAAAGAAGGCGATATTGAGAAATCTTATCAGGTGATCGCAGAATCTTCTGCGCTGCCTGCAGTGTGCGGCCGTGTCTGTCCTCAGGAGTCACAGTGTGAGGGAAAATGTATCCGCGGGATCAAGGGCGAGCCGGTATCGATTGGCAAGCTAGAGCGTTTTACGGCTGACTGGGCATGTCAGAACGGCATTAAGCCTGCTCCTGCTACTGAGAAAAATGGGCATAAGGTAGCTGTGATTGGTTCCGGACCGGCAGGACTTACCTGTGCAGGAGACTTAGCAAGGCTTGGCTACGATGTTACAATTTTTGAGGCTCTTCATGAAGCTGGCGGCGTGCTGGTATACGGCATTCCAGAATTCCGTCTTCCAAAAGAACGTGTCGTAGCGCAGGAAGTGGAAAATGTAAAATCACTAGGTGTTAAAATAGAGACAAACGTAGTCATCGGCAAAGCGGTTACGATCGATGAGCTGATGGAAGAAGAAGGCTTTGAGGCTGTATTTATCGGCTCCGGCGCAGGCCTGCCGAAGTTTATGGGAATTCCGGGAGAGCAGGCAAACGGAGTATTCTCTGCGAACGAATTTTTAACGCGCAATAACCTGATGAAGTCATTTAAAGAATATGATACTCCGATTTCAGAAGGTAAGAAGGTCGTCGTTGTCGGCGGCGGCAATGTCGCGATGGATGCGGCGAGGACGGCGCTGCGTCTTGGCGCTGAGGTGCATATAGTATACCGCAGAAGCGAGGCAGAGCTGCCGGCGAGAGTAGAAGAAGTGCATCATGCCAAAGAAGAGGGCATTATTTTTGACCTGCTCCAGAATCCTCAGGAGATTCTTGTAGATGAAAACGGATGGGTCAAGGGCATCCGTATTATCAAGATGGAGCTGGGTGAGCCGGATGAATCCGGCAGAAGAAGGCCGGTCGAAATACCAGGTTCAGAATATGAGATTGAATGTGATACGGTCATCATGTCTCTTGGAACATCGCCGAATCCATTGATTTCTTCTACGACAAGTGGTCTGGATACGAACCGCTGGCAGTGTATCGTAGCTGAGGAGGAAAACGGACAGACATCGAAACCTGGCGTATTTGCCGGCGGCGATGCTGTGACAGGCGCGGCAACGGTTATCCTTGCTATGGGAGCCGGAAAGGCGGCTGCAAAGGGTATTCATGAATATCTGACAAATAAATAGGATGGAAAATCGAGTACAGCATTTATATATAGGATAAAACATAGCATCCAGTCCAAGATCTTTTTGTGTGGCTGGATGCTTTTGTATATGGCAGGTGAAGTGAGCAAGTCTACCTTATTTTGTTTAAAGGACCGCTTAAATGTGAAAGCAAGTGATGGGATCTTATCTTAATTATATGCAGTCTTGTAATGAGAGATTCCATGTGATTTTGTGATGAGAGATTGAATGAGAACTGAAACGATGGGATTGAATGTGATCTAAAATGATGTAAGATTTTGGGACAGGTTCTGATACTGATCTGATTTAATGAGAGCTGTAGAGTGAGGAAATGCTTATGAAATATTTATTTTCCATCTGTCTGTTTCTCGGCGGTGTCTTAGCAGTTTATTATGCCATACAGCTGCTGTGTTCCAGAGAGAAAAAATATGTGGAAAACCAGCTGCTGGCTGTTTTATGTATTGCAAGTGCGGTCTGGAGCTTTGGATTCAGCGGATTGATTGTACAGAGGCGGCTGGAACCGGCATACTTTTGCTGGAGCTTCGGCATGGCAGGTGTATTTATGTACCTGATAACTGCGCAGCTTTTAGTAGTGTATGTTTCGGGCATATCCGGGCGGATGCGTCTTATTTTAAATAGGACTGCATTATCTGGGATCATTGTTTATATTCTGACAATCAACAGCCGGGTAATGTTTTTGCCGAATCGGTCTGGCGGGATGACGCCTTATTTGGAAAATAATATTTTGAATATTATTTATATATCCTACCTGTCGGCATCGGCAGTGTCTATGCTTGGCGCTTCTATTTATATATTGAAAAAGGCAGATGCTAAGCGCCTGCAGGCATTTGCGCTGAAATATTTGTTTTTAGTGATTGTACTGTTATTTTGCATATTATCAGGCTATACATTTCCTATGATAAAGCTGTTCTCTGTCATAGTCAGCTCAGTCATTCAGTGCGGCGGCATGATTGTGTTGTATTATGCAGTCAATGTCATTAATCATGCGAAAATAAATATTATGAATATGTCAGAATTTATTTATTATTCCTTGGCAATGCCTGTGCTGGTCTACGATTCAGACCGGAATATTCATATTATGAATGACGCGGCGGTTGATTTTTTTGAGACAGACAGAGAATACATGGAGATAGAAAAGATTGGGATCAGTCAGCTGTTTGCCGTGGATGAGGATGAGGTATTCCGATTTGACGAAAAACACCGTGATATTGACGCAATCAGTAAAAAAAGTAGGCTATACTGCAGCCTTGCCGTCAGCAAGATTATAGATGCCTATGGGGACGTGATCGGATACATTATTATTGTGACAGATTTATCAGAACGCAACAAGGCGATGGAGGAGCTGGAGGAGGCGAAGTATGAGGCGGAGACGGCAAATAACGCCAAGAGCACATTTCTGGCAAAAATGTCCCATGAAATCCGTACGCCGATGAACGCGATCGTCGGTTTTTCTGAGCTCGCGCTCAAGTCTGAGCTGTCTGCGCAGGTGCGTGAATATGTAGAAGACATTAAGACCTCTTCAAATAATCTGCTGGCCATTATCAATGATATTCTGGATATT
Source organism: uncultured Eubacterium sp. (assembly GCA_947385875.1). Taxonomy (GTDB): domain Bacteria; phylum Bacillota; class Clostridia; order Lachnospirales; family Lachnospiraceae; genus Eubacterium_J. The sequence goes on from CANDMV010000026.1 coordinate 22,914, forward strand.
TCCAAAATAGAGTCCGGGAGGATGGAACTGGTATGCGGGGAGTATTTTCCGGCAAAGCTGTTTCAGGATGTCTATCTGATTATCCAGACACAGGTGAAAAATAAGGGACTCGAATTTTACATAGATATTGACCCGGATATACCACGGAAGCTGTATGGGGATAAGGTCAGAATTCGAAGTATCTTGATTAATCTGCTGAATAACGCTGTAAAATATACCAGGCAGGGAAGCATTTCATTTAAGGCAGATATTTTCGGAAGAAAAGAAGATCAGGTCACACTGCGGTTTCAGGTGAAGGATACGGGGACGGGAATCCGCGAAGAAGAGCAGGACAGGCTGTTTCAGATCTTTTCCCAGCTTGACCAGAAGATGCATTACGGCGTAGAAGGCACTGGTCTTGGACTGGCGATTGTCAAGGGATATGTGTCTTTGATGGGCGGATATATCACTGTGGATAGTGTATACGGGGAAGGCTCCGTATTTACGGCTGTGATTGAACAAAAAATACTAGACGCAGCGCCATTAGACAGGTCGTATATATTGGAGGATGAGGATACAGACGGATTCAGCATCAGCGGCATAAAGATACATGGGATTCGCGTGCTTGTCGTAGACGATAATCTGGTAAACCTCAAAGTGGCGGGCAGCAGTCTGAGTTATTACGGGCTGAACGTGGATACTGCGTCGAGCGGTGAGGAAGCCGTCCGGCTGTGCGGTGAGAATCAGTATCAAATGATTTTTATGGATCAGATGATGCCGCAGATGGACGGCATTGAAGCGATGCAGCGCATACGAAGCCTGAACGGGCATTATGCGGCGGGAGGAAGCTGTAAAATCATTGTACTCACAGCCAATGCGGTCAGCGGGGTCAGAAACAGGCTGGTGGAGCTGGGTTTTGACGAATATCTGGGCAAGCCGATGAATTATCATCAGTTAGAACGGCTGTTTGTCAGGTTTTTGCCGGAAGAGAACATTGAGTTTGCTGAAGACTCGGAAAACAGCCTGATAGAAACACAGACAGGACAGAGGGCGAAATCAGAGAGCTGGGACAGTCGGTCAGCGGGAAGCGGTTTGATGGAAGTGTATCCGGGTTCTGCTGCGTTCATTCAGAAAGAAGATGAGGTGCATCAGCTTCAAGAGCTGCTTCCGGAAGCAGATGTCAGACCGGGAATCCAAAACTGCGGAGGACATTTCGAAGATTATTTAAGTGTGCTGCAGGTTGTATATGAGAGCGGTCACAAGCAGGTACTTGAGCTGCATCAGCTGCTTGAGCAGGCGGATTATGAAAATTATACAATTCAGATTCATGCAGTAAAGGGTGCGGCGCTGAATATCGGTGCAAAAAATATGGTGGAGCTTACTAAGCGGCTGGAAGCTGCGGGGAAGAAGGCGGATGGAGATTATATCAGCAGCCATATGGAAGAATTTTGTCAGAAATTTATTAGTCTATTGGGGCAGATTCGCAAGGTGCTGCAGCAGTATCATCTCCCGGCGACGGACATAGATGCTGACTGGGGCAGGGCTTTATCGGAGCAGGAAATGATGGACAGGCTGCGGGAAATTGGCCGGTGTCTGGATGAGTTTGATTATGCGAAATCGGCAGAGCTGATACGAACACTGCAGGAGCAGGAGGTGCCGGAGAGGTTTCGGACGTTTGCGGGGCAGCTTGGGCAGTGGATGGAAGAGATGGATGTGGAGAGGATTTTGGATGAAATACGGCGGCTGCTGTACGATTGGGATATTCGAAAGAAAACATGGCAACCATAAGTTCTATACAGCAATTTTCTGAATGCAGAAGTGTCCATAATTGTGTTTGGAGAACGCAGCAGTAAATAAGGAGAAATAAAATGGAAATTAAATTATACAAGCAGTTGCCGCAAGAAGCCGTTGTCATACGAACCAAGGTTTTTGTAGAGGAACAGGGCTTTGAAGAAGAATATGATGAACGAGACAATACAGCCTGCCATTTGGTTGCTTTTGAAAATGAACAGCCGATTGCTACCTGTCGTTTTTTCTGGGATAATGAGAGAAATACATATATTCTCGGACGTCTGGCAGTCCTGCCGCAGTATCGCGGCGGTCATGTAGGAGCAGCTTTGATGAAGGAAGCACAGGCACAGGTAGATGCTCTTAGCGGCAGTGCTATATATCTTCATGCGCAGTGCACTGCCAGTGCATTTTATGAAAAACAAGGTTATCAAAAAACAGGCGCGGTAGAACCGGAACAGGGCTGCCCGCATATATGGATGTATAAAAAATGGAAATAGGGAGATCGGAGAAATGGCAAAAAAGAAAGTATATGCGGTAAAAAAAGGCAGACAGACAGGGCTGTTTGATACATGGGATGAGTGTAAGAGTCTGGTGCATGGTTTTCCCGGCGCAGTCTATAAAAGCTTTGAGACAAGGCAGGAAGCAGAAGCATATTTAAACGGGGAAAACGGAGGTATTCAGAATCAGGCATCCGGACAGTCTGATAAGATTCCGGCTGACAGACAGCTGATTGCATATGTGGATGGCAGTTTTAGCAGACAGATACGCCGTTATTCCTTTGGATGTGTCTTGATTACTCCGGATGGAGAGATTATCAGGGAATCCGGCAGTGATAATCAGCCGAAGTCGCTTGCGCTGCGTAATGTAGCCGGAGAGATGCTGGGAGCTATGTATGCGGTGCAGTGGGCGCAGACGAATGGATATCTGGCGGTTGATATTCGCTATGATTATGCGGGAATCGAGCAGTGGGCGACACATGGCTGGCAGGCAAAGAATGAACTGACGCAGAAGTATGCCGAATATATGAACCGCTGCGGGGAGCAGATCGCGATTACATTTACGAAGATTGCGGCTCATACCGGTGACCGCTATAATGAAGAGGCAGACCGGTTGGCAAAGGAGGCTTTGACAGAAAAAGACGGGATACCGAAAGTGTGACGCAGTGTAAAAACAGTTATTCTGGATAAAAATGAGACAGTGGAAATTGCAGCATCAGAGCCGGATCATTATAAAGTCGGCGGTTATGTGGATATGGTATTGTCACGGACGGGCAGCATCCGGAGAATAGAATTGATCGGGCATACGCCGCCGGGGAGTTGGCGCAAATGAAAGCTTTTGAAATCATTTCGATTTTCATTGGCATATTGGCTTAACTGCGTAAATAAATAAGCCTGCCTTGCACTTGGTCGATCATAGTTTTCCCGACTCTGTAAGATAGTGTCTGCCTTAAACGCAATCCCAAGCTCAATAAATCCATCAAAAATCCCCTTGCATAACGCCTGATAATGGTTTATAATCAATCACATAACTGAATAAAGTCTTCAGGGCAGGGCGCAATTCCCTACCGGTGGTACAGCCCACGAGCCGCAAGGCATGATTCGGTGCGATTCCGAAGCCGACAGTACAGTCTGGATGAGAGAAGATTGATAAAACTGTTAGACATAATGATGTTGATTCATGAGAATCCGTAAAGTCTGTATAATCTAAAGTCATGAGAGAGAAGCAGATCATGAAATTTACAAAACAGACAAAATCATGAAAACAGAATTCATTATAAGGATTCAAAATAAGAATTCAAAAACCTCTAGAAGTCATGAAATGGAAGCAAATATGATCTGTAAGGCATAAGCTGAGCGGATGAAGAGAATGATAAAATAGTATTATGAAAATGCACGGTGCATAATTCATAAAATCATGACTGAAGACAGGCTTAAAATCATTAGTCAAAGAAACTGCCTTGGAATGCTGTAGTTCCAAGGCTTTTATTATTCATGATAATAGAAAGTTCGCGCAGTGTGTTTTCTATTATTTCCCCCTATTTATTAAAAAAGGGTATTTTTTGGAGGTATACAGTGAATGATGAAGAATATATGCGTATTGCATTAGAGCTTGCGAAACGCGGCTGCGGCTGGGTATCGCCCAATCCGATGGTAGGCGCTGTGATTGTCAAAGACGGGCGGATCATTGGAAAAGGCTGGCATGAACGCTATGGGCAGCCCCATGCGGAGAGAAACGCTTTGGCCGACTGCACGGAGTCGCCCGAAGGAGCGGATTTATATGTGACATTAGAGCCTTGCTGCCACTATGGCAAACAGCCGCCATGCGTTGACGCGATTCTTGAGGCAGGAATCCAGCGTGTGGCAGTCGGCTCGGCTGACCCGAATCCTCTGGTTGCCGGAAAGGGTGTCCGCATTCTGCGGGAGCATGGCGTAATTGTTACGGAAGATGTATTAAAAGAAGAGTGCGACCAGATCAATCAAATATTTTTTCACTTTATGAAAACGAAGCTGCCTTATGTAATTATGAAATATGCGATGACTCTGGATGGGAAAATTGCGGCATACACAGGAGAGTCTAAATGGATTACCGGCGAAGAAGCGCGTGAGCATGTACAGCAGCAACGACATCAATGCAGCGCCATTATGGCAGGTGTAGGTACGGTGCTGGCAGATGATCCGCTGCTGACCTGCCGAAACGAAGGCGGTAAAAGCCCGGTTCGCATCATCTGTGATTCTTCCCTGCGTACGCCTCCTGATGCACAGGTAGTATCGACAGCTGGACAGGTGCCGACGATTCTTGCTACCTGCTGTGCGGATTTAGAAAAATATACTGTCTATGAAGAGGCCGGATGCCGCATCATAAGAGTGGATGAAAAAGACGGGCATGTAGATTTAAAGGCATTAATGAGACAGCTGGGACAGGAGAATATTGACAGTATTTTGCTGGAAGGCGGCGGCACGCTGAACTGGTCAGCGCTGGAAAGCGGGATTGTAAACAAGGTACAGGCATATATAGCGCCGAAGCTTTTTGGCGGACAGTCTGCAAAGACGCCGGTAGAGGGAATCGGTTTTCCGTCTCCGCAAGCCGCGGCTGTTCTTAAAAATAGTTCGGTCATCCGTCTCGGCGATGATTTTTTGATGGAAGGCTTGATAGAAAGCGAGGTAGATGGCAGTGTTTACGGGGATTGTTGAAGAAATCGGCACTGTGAAGCAGGTGCGCAGGGGAAGGCATTCGGCTGTTCTGGACATTCAGGCGCAGAAGGTGCTTGAGGATTTGAAAATCGGTGACAGCATAGCGGTCAACGGTGTCTGTCTGACGGTAGTATCCTTTGGAAAACAAAACTTTTCGGCGGATGTCATGCATGAGACGTTGAATCGGTCTGCGCTGATTCAGTTAAAAGGCGGCAGCCATGTAAATCTGGAACGTGCTATGCCTGCGGACGGACGGTTTGGCGGGCATATTGTGGCCGGCCATGTGGATGGAGTCGGTAAGATCATCCAGACCAAGCGTGATGATACGGCAGTCTGGTACACGGTGCAGGCAGTACCTGAGATCCTGCGCTATATCGTAGAGAAGGGTTCGATTACGATCGATGGAATCAGTCTGACAGTAGCGAAGGTCATGGAGGATGCATTTTCCATTTCTGCAATTCCACATACTGTTCAGGTCACAGTGCTGAACGAGCGCAGGGTAGGTGATTGCGTAAACTTGGAGACAGACATCATAGGAAAATATGTAGAAAAGCTGCTGATGCCACAGGATGCCGTTTCGGGAAAGGATGTGCCGGAACGAAAAAAACAGGAGCTGACAAGAGAGTTTTTATCAGAGTGTGGATTTTAAACTGACAAGCGATAAATTTTGCCCAAAAGCTGACTCACGAGCATCAATATCGATAATAATATAGAACTAATTATGAAAGGAGTAATACAATGAATCACTTTAATACAGTGGAAGAAGCGCTGGAAGAATTGAAAAACGGAAAGATTATTTTAGCGACTGATGACCCTGACCGGGAAAATGAAGGAGATTTTATCTGTGCGGCGCAGTATGCCACAACCGCCAATATTAATTTTATGGCGACTCATGGCAAGGGATTGATCTGTATGCCGATGTCAGAAGAATATGTAAGGAAGCTGAGAATTCCGCAGATGGTTGAACAGAATACAGATAATCATGAGACTGCGTTTACTGTTTCGATCGACAGCGCGGAGACGACGACGGGTATATCAGCGGCAGAACGATCGATGACCGCCATGAAGTGTGTGGCGGATGATGTAAGGCCGGAGGATTTTAGACGTCCGGGGCATATGTTTCCGCTTCTGGCTAAGAAAAATGGTGTATTAGAACGAAACGGACATACAGAGGCTACGGTAGATTTATGCCGTCTGGCAGGATTGAAGGAGTGCGGATTGTGCTGTGAGATCATGCGGGAGGATGGTACGATGATGCGTACGACAGAGCTGATGGAGCTGGCAAAGAAGTGGGATATTAAGTTTATTACGATCAAAGATCTGCAGAACTACCGCAAGCATCATGAAAAGCTGGTAGAACGTGTGACAGCTACCCGGATGCCGACAAAATATGGCAATTTTACTGCTTATGGATATGTAAATAAGCTCAACGGCGAGCATCATATCGCGCTTGTAAAAGGAGACATCGGTGATGGAACAGATGTGCTCTGCCGCGTGCATTCCGAATGCCTGACCGGAGATGCGTTTGGCTCCCTGCGCTGCGACTGCGGACAGCAGCTGACATCTGCAATGAGGCAGATTGAGAAAGAAGGCAGAGGAGTCTTATTATACATGCGTCAGGAAGGGCGCGGCATCGGCCTGATTAATAAGCTGCGCGCTTACGAGCTGCAGGAGCAGGGGATGGATACTCTGGAAGCAAATCTGGCGCTTGGCTTTGCCGGTGATGAGCGCGAATATTTTATCGGTGCACAGATTTTAAAAGATCTGGGTGTAAAAGACATGCGTCTTTTAACAAATAATCCGGATAAAGTATATCAGCTGTCAGAGTTTGGGCTGGAAATCAAGCAGCGTGTGCCGATACAGATCGATGCGACAGAATATGATCTGTTTTATTTAAAGACGAAGAAACAGCGGATGGGGCATATGCTTGATCTGTAGGCTGCTGTTTTTATTGAAGATGAAGAAATAGCGTCCCACTGCGAAGAGATTGTAAAAAAGCACTTTTAATAATCAAGTATTAGGAAAGGAACTATTTATTATGAAGACATTTGAAGGAAAACTGGTATCAAAAGGAATTAAGGTAGGCATTGTGGCTGCCCGTTTTAATGAGTTTATTACAGCAAAGCTGCTGTCAGGCGCAATGGACGGGCTGCTGCGACATGACGTGAAAGAAGAGGATGTGCATGTGGCATGGGTGCCGGGCGCATTTGAAATACCGCTGATTGCGTCAAAAATGGCAAAGAGCGGGAAATATGATGCTGTGATCTGTCTTGGAGCAGTCATCCGCGGCAGCACGACACATTACGATTACGTGTGCAATGAAGTATCGAAAGGAATCGCAGCAGTATCTTTAGCAAGTGATATTCCGGTGATGTTTGGCGTGTTGACAACCGAGAATATAGAACAGGCGATCGAGCGTGCAGGAACGAAGGCAGGGAACAAGGGCTATGACTGTGCGCTGGGCGCGATTGAAATGGTGAATCTGATTCGTGAGATTGAGAGCTGAGAATGGACAGTCCCTTCTGTTTGTATCGACACGAAAGGAATGAGTGATTAAAATGTTGGTAAAAAATGAAGCCGCCGAAAAATTATGGAAATGCTATGATTATATGAGGAGCAGGACGGATTTCGTTCCAAAAATTGCGTTGGTACTAGGTTCTGGTCTGGGAGATTATGCTAAAAATATACAAGTCGAGGCCGAAATAGATTATCATGAGATCGAAGGATTTCCAGTCTCTACGATCGCGGGGCACAAAGGAAGGTTCATATTTGGGTACGCAGGTGATGAGAAGAAAGTACCTGTGGTATGTATGCAGGGGCGTGTTCATTACTACGAAGGGTATGAGATGTCGGATGTCGTACTGCCGATCCGGCTGATGAAGCTTATGGGCGCGCAGGTCTTATTACTGACAAATGCGGCAGGCGGTATCCGGGACGGGTTTGCGGCTGGTGACCTGATGCTGATTACAGACCAGATTTCCAGCTTTGTCCCGTCTCCTTTGAACGGAGCTAATATAGAGGGATTGGGCGTGCGTTTTCCTGATATGTCCGAAATCTATGACAAGAAGCTGCGCCAGCTGATGATAGAAGCTGCAGACAGTCTCGGCATTGTGCTGAAGCAGGGTGTCTATGTGCAGATGCAGGGGCCGAATTATGAGTCTCCGGCAGAAGTGGCGATGTGCCGTATCATTGGTGCGGATGCCGTGGGCATGAGTACGGCATGTGAAGCGGTGGCTGCAAACCATATGGGAATGAAGATTGCGGGAATATCCTTTTTGTCTAATCTGGCCTGTGGGATTTCAAAGACGCCGCTGTCGCATAAGGAAGTGCAGGAAAGGGCGGATGCAGCTGCACCAAGGTTCCAGAAATTGGTGACGGCATCGATTCAAAAGATTTGGGATGCCGGTATATGCGGCAGCTGAATCTGATTTTGCGGCTGTGACAATTTTGGCAAATTATATCGTTTGCGAGTATCAATCAGATTGGTCATACATTATTAACAGAATAGATGCCGTTAGTTCACATCTATTCTGTATTCTATATTCTCAAACGATATGATGAATCAGAAAAATTTCGTTCGAGGGTATGAGAATAAAAATTGTTTCGCACTCTCAGCCTTTTTCTGGCTTCTAGAGTGTGTATGAAAATTGCTTTCCGAGAGATGTACCCATAGGGCATGATATGCTTCACACTTTGTACCCACAGGGCATGATATGGAGAATTTATCCCAAATTTATGAGGCATAGCGGGCTATGTTGATTAAATTTGGGATGAATGATCCGCAAAGTGGGGAGTGCAGATCGCGGGAATGATTTTTCAAACACGCTCTAGGGCAGAAAATAATTTGATATGCTGCAGTCAGGAGGAATAGATGGGAAAATTATTAGTTGTTGTAGATATGCAGAATGATTTTGTTCATGGAGCGTTAGGGACGAAAGAGGCGCAGGCTGTTGTAGACAGGGTAGTTTCTAAGATCGAGAATTTTAATGGCAGAGTGATTGCTACGCTCGATACGCATCAGCAGAATTATCTGGAGACATTGGAAGGAAAAAAACTTCCGGTACCTCACTGCATTAAAATGTCAGAAGGCTGGCAGTTGAACGCGCAGGTTTTGTCAGCTTTATCAAAAAAAGATTATATGACAATAGAAAAAGATACTTTTGGCTCTACAGAGCTGGTCAAAGAAATCAGCAGGCGGATGGAGAAGGAAGAACTGGAAGTGGAGCTGGTTGGATTGTGTACGGATATTTGTGTTGTATCAAATGCTCTTCTGCTGAAAGCTCATTTTCCGCAGATGCAGATTTCAGTAGACGCAGACTGCTGCGCAGGGGTTACGCCTAAGACACATCAGGCAGCGTTAGATACGATGCATATGTGCCAGATTGAAATTACAGGCAGCAGTGATAGCTGACCATTATGAGTGAAGGAAACTGTCATTATGGAACAATATGATGAAAATGATATTTTAGACGGAGAACTTACGGAAGGGCTTATCACGCTGCTGGATACCCCGGAAAAAGTAAATCAGACAAAGAAATTTATGGACCTGCTTGTCGGATACCGTGAGCTGATGATGATGTATACATGCGCCATTAAAGAAGTCAGGACAAAATTTGAAGTCCTTGATACAGAATTCAGCGTGCGTAACCAGCGCAACCCGATCAGTTCGATTACGACGCGTCTAAAGCATACAAACAGTATTATGGCCAAGCTGGACAAATATGAATGCAGGTTCAGTCTGGAGAATATAGAAAAATATATTAATGATGCAGCAGGAATCCGGGTGATCTGTTCTTATATTGATGATATCTATCAGATCGCGGATTCACTGTTGGCACAGGATGACATTACGCTGGTAACACGCAAGGATTATATTATCGATCCAAAGCCGAACGGCTACCGCAGCCTTCACCTGATTGTCAGGGTGCCGGTATTTTTTGCAAAGTATAAAAAAGATATGAAGGTAGAGGTGCAGATTCGCACGATTGCCATGGATTTCTGGGCAAGTCTGGAGCATCAGCTGAAATATAAGCAGAATATTTCAAATCAGCAGGAAATTGTCGAGCAGCTAAAATCTTGTGCTGATGTCATAGCTTCTACTGACCAGAGGATGCTGGGCATCCGCCAGCAGATCGAAGCAGTAGCTGACGCGATGACAGAAGAAGATATTCTGCTTGAAAAGCTCAGCCGGATGGATATGAATATTTAATGTCATTACCCCAGCATTACATCTAGAAGCATCATGATAGCAAACCCTGACACAATGCCCATAGTCGCGAAATAAGGATGAGTTTTCTGATTTCTCTGGCATTCAGGTATCAGCTCATGGACAGCGACCAGAATCATTGCGCCGGCGGCAAAAGAAAGGGCATATGGCAGCAACGCTTCTACATAGACAACCAGCAGGGAGCCGGCAAGTCCTGCAATCGGCTCGACAATCCCGGAAGCCTGACCCAGCAGAAAGCTCTTTTTTCTGGAGCAGCCTTCACGCCTGAGAGGAATAGATACGGCAGCACCCTCTGGAAAATTCTGCAGGCCGATTCCGACAGCGATAGTGACAGCGCCCATCAGAGCTTCGGTTGAATAACCGTCTGGCAGAGCACCGAAAGCCACGCCTACAGCAAGCCCTTCTGGGATGTTGTGCAGCGTAATGGACAGGACCAGCATAATGATTCGATTGAGCCGTTCATTTGCTTTTCCCTGTGTGCTGTCTACGCGTCTTCTGGCAAAGCTGACGATTTTATCAGATATCCACATAAAGATGGCACCGCATAAAAATCCAATCGTTACCACGAAGTAAGCCGGAAGTCCGGGGCGGGCTTCTGCGCGTTCTATGGCAGGCTGGAGCAGCGACCAGAAGCTGGCAGCTATCATGACTCCAGAAGCGAAGCCGAGCATGAGATTTAGAAGCTTTGCTTTTGGTGATTTGAAAAATACGACTGTGGCGGCGCCAAGGGCAGTTACAGACCATGTACCGATCGTTGCGGCAAGGGCCATTAAAATTATAGGATTCATTTTTAACCTCCAGAAGAATGAAAAATGCATGATGCGAATGTATGCGGCATAGATTAGTAGGATGCTCATTTATAGTATATTGAACAGCTGATATAAATGTGACTGTTTCGGCAGCAAATGAGGGACTATTCACTTAAGCTTTGCCGGTATGTAACAATTTAGATAGGGTGTTATATATTGGCTGTGCGGACGCTGGGAGAGGGAATCTGCCCGGTCTGCCTGCGTCCGTTCCAGAATGCTAAGAATCCCTAAGCATTCTGCATTCACACTGTGGCACCGGACGGTCGCGGCACCCAGTCCGCCCCGGCTAACGCCGGAAGCTAAAGGTGCCGCTGCGGCTTCGCCGCCTGTGTATCGAACAGAATGCCAAGGGCTTCTTGGCATTCTGGAAAAGTCACCGGAAGACGGGACAGCTCCTCTCACCCGGCGTCCGGGTATCCAAAATGTAACACAAATGACACTGGACATGAAAGTAACTATGATACAGCAGTATCTTAAAAGAAGCTTTTAGGAGAAATATATGGAATCAGGCATGAAGATCGTAATTGTGGAGGATGATGAAGTACTGGCGGTTGAAATCTGCCGTTTTCTGGAAAAATGGGGATATGAGGCAGTCATCGCGAAGGAGTTTGACGACATTGCAGCAGAATGCCTGAATCTGAATCCGCATTTGATTTTAATGGATGTCAATCTGCCCTATTATGATGGATATTATTGGTGCAGCAGAATTCGCGATGCATCCAAGGTTCCTCTGATTTATATCAGCAGCAGGGGAGACGACTCTGACAAGATCATGGCTATTGCGCAGGGCGGGGATGATTATATCGAAAAGCCGTTTCATCTGGAGCTTTTAAAAGCAAAGATAGAAGCTATGCTGCGCCGCACTTATCAGTATCAGATTCGTTCGAAAATACTGCTGGGGGAAGATTTATATTTTGACAATGATTCTGGAACGATTGCGTACAAAAATAAGCAGATGGATCTGACGAAGTCAGAGAAGCGGATTGTTGCAAAATTGATAGACCGCAGAGGCCGGATTGTAACACGGGAAGAACTGATGATGGAGCTGTGGAGTACGGATGAGTTTGTGTCTGACGGAACACTGACTACAATTATCAGCCGTCTGCGGAGCAAGCTGAAGGCGGGGTGCGGCAGTGAACTGATTGTAACTAAAAAAGGGCAGGGGTATCTGATACCATAACTTAGGAACCGTACAGAAATAATAGTGCGCAGGATTTTTTTCGAGAGTACTGTTCAAAAATCAGGTACATAGAGGGCTATGTAACTGATTTTTGAACAGTGCTATCGGAGAAAAGACAGGAGGGAATGCATGAGTTATCTTAAGAAAAACAGGCTGTGGATAGGGATGCTTCTCTTTCTGGCAGCAGCATATCATCTGTATTTTGTCTGTCTGGTAAAAGCTGTGAGCATGTGGGATATGATCTATCCTGACATGCTTTTTGCTTTGACGCTTTTTATGGCGATGACAGTCGATGCAATGGGATATTATCGGAGAAAAAGGAAAAAAGAAAATCTGATGAAAGCAGATCATGTCATATGCCGGGAACTGGATTGGGACGAAGAGGAGCTGGAGGTTACAAGGCATGATGTGGGGATCTTAGAGGATCAGCTGCGCGATCAGTTTGATTATAATTGTGATCTTCAGGATTATATCGCAAAATGGTGTCATGAAATAAAGCTTCCGCTGTCCGCAGGCATATTGATGAATGAAAAGATCAGTGATGCCGCTCTGCGCACGGCACAAAAAGTTCAGCTGGAGATGATACGGCAGCAGCTGAATGGTGCGCTGTTGGGCTGTAAGGTTCAGAGCAGGCTGTTTGATATTCAGATTCACGCAGTCGAGCTTCTCGAATGTGTAAAGGCGGCCATTCATAATAATCAGTATTTTCTGATTCAAAAGCAGTTTGAGCTTTCTATAGAGGTCGAGCCTCGGAAAGTCTATACAGACAAGTCATGGCTGGTCTATGTACTAGACCAGCTGATTCAAAATGCTATGAAATATGCTTCCGATGAGCCGAGATTAAAGATTTGGAGCATTCATAAGGAAGAAGAAACGCAGCTGGTGATCTGGGATCATGGAGAAGGCATCAAAGACAGCGATCTAAGGCGTATCTTTGACCGGGGCTATACTGGCAGCAGCTTCCATAACGGCAGATACAAATCCACAGGGATGGGATTATATCTGGCAGCACAGATTTTGGAGCGGCTAGGACATGAAATTGCGGTAGAAAGCAGATATGGAGAATATACACAGTTTACGATTCGGATTTTTGAGACGAAAGCGTGGGATTAAAACTGTTCCGAATCGGTACATTGAGATTTTTTGACATGTGCTATTGGAAAAATAGACAAGTGAAACTGTGAGAGCTTTAGTGACCGGTGTACTAGAGCGTGTCTGAAAAATGCTTTCCGTGAGATGTACCCACAGGGCATGATATGCTTCACACTTTG
>CANDMV010000027.1 GCA_947385875.1 uncultured Eubacterium sp.
ATTTTCATTACGTTTTGTGCCTGAGCGAAGCGAAAGGAATGGATATAACTATGAAATTACGCGCAAAGATTATGATGATCGCTCTGCTGCCTGTGTTTATACTTGGTATAGGCATCTTTCTCCTAGCTGCAGACAGAATCGCAAACGGGATTTATGATGAAGCATACGCAGGAATGCAGGCTGCATCTCTGGCAGTCAGGGATATTTTTGAAATCGGCAATCATGGAAGCTATCGTATGGATGAGGAAGGCAGACTCTGGAAAGGAGATACCCTTAACATCACTGAGTCAGTAGAAATTGTAGATCATATTAAAGACAGCACCGGAATGGACGTAACCATCTTCTGGGGTGACACCCGTATTCTTACATCCATCAAAGACGCATCTGGAAACAGGCAGATCCAGACAAAAGCCCCTGACAAAGTCGTGCAAAAAGTATTAAATAATGGTGAATTTTACCTGGACAGAAACATAGAGATACTTGGGACTGAATACATCGTATGCTATGCTCCATTTTATCAGGATGGAACCGACGATGCTGTCGGCATGGTGTTTGTCGGAAAGCCTCGTTCCAACGTATCAAAAATGATTAATACCATCCGTCTGCAGATGCTGACTGCAATTATAGCTGTACTTTTTGTCACTGGTGTGATCGTCATCATACTTGTAAACCGTATTACAAACGCGCTCAAAAAAAGCATGAACCTGCTGCAGCAGATCGCAGACGGCAATCTGGCTGTTGAACCGGACGTAAGCCTATTAAACCGCTCAGATGAAATCGGTATGCTGGGCAATGAAATCCTTCAGCTGCGCAACAAGCTCCGGATCATAGTAGATGTGCTGCGTGATAACAGCAGCCAGCTGGACGAGGCATCTGCATCCTTAAAAGAACGCTCCGGAACAATCCTCAAGCTGATGAAAGGACTCGATCAGGCTGCTTCGGAAATGTCTTCCAGCTGTACCAGCCAGGCTGCCGATGCCAGCACAGCAGGCAGCGGCGTCACGCAAATGGGCGAAATGATCGGCGTGAACAATACAGAAATCCGCAAAATGCATCATATATCTAACCAGATTCAGGACATGTCCGAACAGACCATGTCTGAAATCTTAGAATTAAATACAGAGATGAAAAACGTCCGCACATCGATCAATTATTTAGGAAACCAAACGGCTCTTACAAAAGAATCCGCGGATAAAATAAGCAGCTCTACAGACCTGATCGCCGCGGTTGCCTCCCAGACCAGCCTGCTCTCTCTGAATGCCTCCATTGAAGCTGCCAGAGCAGGCGAACTCGGCAGGGGCTTCGGTGTCGTAGCATCTGAGATCCAGAACCTGTCTGTACAGGCAAATGAAGCTGTAGACGACATCCGTAACATGATCGAAAGCCTGACAGAAAATTCAAACAACACAATGCACCGCATGGAAGAAGTACATACAGTCATTAAAAACCAGGAAAAAAATATAGAGAAAACCGGACAGATCTTTGAGAACGTCAGAAACAGCATTTTGAGTTCAGCAGATCATATGAATAATATCATTGTGCAGACAGATCATATGGAAGAGGTCCGTACAGATATGGTAGCTGCCGTACAAAACTCTGCCGCACTGGCACAGGAGAATGCTGCCAGCATAGAAGAAATGCAGTCTTCACTCGAAAGCGCTTACAATGAGATCCAGATCCTTTCCGCAAAGACAGATGAACTTGGAGAACTGTCACAGCAGATGAAAGAAAGCGTCGGCATCTTCAGTGTCAGTTAAGATCTGCTGTATATATCATTGCCGCTTACATAACCTCCTCCCTGACGACTGATTCCGTGTCTGTCGAGGAAACCGTTATAAATGCTCTATTCGAAACGCGGACAGGCTATGTCAGGCAGACATAAATCTGAACAGACTGCTTCAGTATATTCTAATGCTGATACGCACACATCAGAGACACCGTAAGCCTTTATAAAAAAGGCCTCCTCCTCTGTAAAACACCCCTAAATATTGTTCAGATCATGCCTGCCTGACATAACCTGCCCGCTGTCTTCATGACTGCCATGCATCCGGCCCTTCGCCACGGGCGAACTTCCAATGAGCCGGATGCCGTTACTTTAAACAGCAACCTTATGCAAAATCCTATTGATGTATACAAATAATTATAATAAAATAATATTATATTATATTTTATTGTAATCCAGTCCACGCTGTCAGACAGTTATCGTACACAATAGGAGAGACAAATGATGAAATGTAACAAAAGAAAAAAGATCAGAAAAAGAAAAATCGCATCCTATATACTTTTCTTTCTCATGCTCACAAATTCACTCGACGCAGAGAATGTTTATGCATATCATATCCCCAAAACACAAGCTGAAGCTTATCCCGCAGCCCGCATAAATGAATTATCTTCTTTTACATATATCATAAAAGAAGATAAGCTTGAATACAAAGACAAAAACGGCAATGTGAGAGGAATTGTATCCTTCAGCTATCCACAGTTTACTGGCAGCTCCTCTTTTTTGACAAAGCTTAACAAACAGCTCCAAAAGAAAAGCCATAAATACTTAAACTCTGAAAACGCAGCCAACTTAAAAGAATCTGTAAAGTACCGCATAGACACTAACAGCTTTTATGACAAATCTGAACAGTATTATTGGACAACCAGCTGTACTGCTGCATATGAAAAAGACGGCATTATAAGCTTTCGCATGACGGAAAACTGGTACGCAGGCGGTGTTCATAACCAGTCAGATTATGGATTAAATTATGATATAAAAAACAAGAAAAAGCTTACCATAGAAGATGTTATTGCAGGAGACTCTAAAAAAGCAATCTTGAAGGCTGCCAAAAAATACTGCGGAGATGATGCAACCGCCTACAATATTATAAAAAGAACCAAAAAATATAACTTCTTTCTTCAGGACGGGGACGTATATATCTGCTATGGAAGCTATGAACTGGCCCACGGTACCAGCATTGATCAATTTACTGTCGAAGGCTGCTATAGGCAGACAGAAAAATAATATTGAAAGTTCACCATGCCGCCATCCGGGCACACGGTAAAAACGCAGGCTCTCTAATGGAACCTGCGCTTTTACTGTATGCCCGAATGGCGGCAGATTTACTTCAGGATACGGACAGCCATGCTGATCTCCCTATAATTAAGATCAGAAGCTTTTACGCCGTCTCTCATATTGCTAGCATGGATAACCTGCCCTTTGCCGTTATAAATACCTTCATGAGACAGATATCCGCGGCCGCTTTCATCTGTTTCACCATAAAATATGAGATCTCCCGCTGACAGTTCGTCCAGAGAAATTTCAGTTCCGCTGGCTGCCTGTCCATCCATATCGTCCGGCAGCTCAATTCCTGCTTTTTCATAAACAGCTTTCACAAACCCCGGACTATCTACTCCGCTAGATAGATCTGTGCCACCAAATCGATACGCTGCCCCGATATATTCCTCCGCTAGTTCCGCAATCTGTTCAGAACCTCCATAAGACAATGCCTTCTGCTCCGATGCTGCATTCTCAGAAGACATCATTTTCTGCCCTGACGCTGCTGCTTCTGCTGACAATTCTTGCTGTTCTGCTGCTGCTGAATTATTTATTTCCATTGATGTTTTTCTCTTAGATCTGACAGCTGCATTCGAATTTATACTATCACCTGCCATATCCTCTTCTATTGTCTCTATTGTCTCCATGGTCTCTATACTTTCAGACGCCTTTCTAACTTCTTCTGGTGTCTCCTGTGCTGACACTGTAAATGCTGTTGCCACACAGCAGAGCATCCCGACTGCCAGAGCAGCCGCTTTCCGTGAATATTTTTTTGTTTTCATAATTATCAGTATCCTTTCTTCTATTTCTGAATAACCAACGAAACAGGCATTCACCGGCCCGATAGGGTCGCGGCAGCCTTCCGCCAGCCGGATTAATATAAGTGCATAAGCTGTTTTCAGACTACGGGAATACTTTCGGACTACTTCTTCATCACAGGCCGTTTCCATATCCCTGTTCAGCAGCACAGCCATAACCCATACCATTGGATGGAACCAGTATAGACACAGGGTCAGATATAACATATGTTTTACAAGCACATCCCACCACCGGATATGTACCCATTCATGTTCCATGATACATTGAAATTCTTCCTCACTGAGTTCCATTCCAGAAGGCATCAGTATCACAGGCCGGAATATTCCATAGGTGAACGGGCTTTTTACCAGCTCAGATTTACGCAGTGTTACTTTTCGAAAACTGCGGTGCGCATTAAGCCATCGAGCCGCTTTCTCTTCACACACTGGCAGAGACAGACTGTAAATTCTTCTGCTGCGCATGTGCCTGATTAAAATTTTCAGGGCAAGGAAGGACGCTGCCGCCAGCCAGACAGCAAAAGCGAAAGCTCTCTTACAGACATCAGCCTTTTGGGCATTTACCGATGTCCGGCCTGCATCATCCGACTGCATATACAATGTTTCTTTCCTGTTCATCCGGTCTGATGTACCTGAATCTGCCTGCTGACTATGGGATTGCGCCGCTGGCTCTCGAAAATGGATCACCGGCCTTTGAACCTGGATAGAAATTGGCAGAAGCAGACGTATTAAAGCAAATATCCATAAAACCACAAGAAACCGTTTTGGTACCTGATGATAAAATAAATATCTGAAGCATATGACTGCAGCAATCAAAATGGTACCACTGGTACACATATATAAGATCTTATCCATCTGCCACCTCATTTCAAATCTTCAATCATCTTCTTTAAACGCGCAATACGGTCTGGATCCATTTCCTTATTTCCAATCAGAGACGCAATCAGCAGATCTTCTGAACCTCCATACATTCGGTCAATCAGATCCTTTGTCTCGGCTCTTTGTACCTCTTCCCTGCTTATCAGCGGCCTGCAGATAAATCCAGGATCCATCCGCGAAACAGCCTGCTTCTCCACGCACTTTTTCACTACAGTATACGTTGTCGTCTTACTCCAGCCGATCTGTTCCTTTAAACGCAGTGCAATTTCTTTTGCCGGCATATCACCTTCTTTCCATAACAAATCCATGACTTTTAATTCAGATTCAAATAATTTTACTGTCATTTTGATTCCTCCATTCTACTGCAATAGAATGATTATATTCTATTGCAGTAGAATGAGAATGTCAAGTATTTTTTTAACTTTTATATTGAAAAGTGTAACAGTTCAGCCTTCGGCTGAGCTGTTACTGAAAAGTAACCTTGTCTGAACCAACATTAATAGCAATATTTATTATATTTGACAAACGTAAGGGATTTTTTTATAATTGTATATATCTGGGAAGTTGTTTTACTCATCAGCCAGCAGCTAAAGAAATTCATAAGTATGCTTGAACATATAGACAGCAGCAGGCTCATGCGGTCCGAAAATTTGAAAACAGGGTTTCCAGACAGTCTAAAGGAGGAAACATCATATGGCAAGATTAGATTTATACAGTAAACGTGACGGTAATGTGCAGCAGCAGGGCGGCTTGAACTGGGGTTTTTCTGATGGACATGTCTGTATTGATGACGCATATGCAGCCATTACTCACGATTTTATATTAAATCATCCTAATTTTTTTCCAGCGGCAGGAAGTGTCATAAATGTCATCTGGGACGATCAGGCTATCATGCTTTGTTCAGTCGAAGGAACCCAGAAAATCAATGGAATAATATATCCTAAACAGCTGACATCTGCCTATGATAAATCGATATTTGGAGCATATATCCGTAATAGAATGGGAATTCCATCAGGTAAACGTATTCAGATGAGCGACTTGGACCATTATGGCAGAAGAGACATTGAAATAATAAAGCTGCCGAATAATACTTACTATTTTGACTTTCACGTTTAAATTTCATACACTTTATTGGAATGTGTCAGAATTTCAGTGTAAGTTTTTCGTATCATCGCATAAATCAGGCATTGTACGAAAGCTTACAAGAAAGATCTGACACTCTCGTTTCGCAGTATTCTGTAAAAATAATCATGTCTGCTTTTTAATTTTTCTGCGTTATATTCTTTTCCTTTTCGATACACTACCTTTCTTTTTGAAAAAACTTAACCTGCGTTTTCTTTTAATCTCTAACGCTGCCGCCGCCTGTTCCTCAGTCAGGTTCAGATTTTTCATTAGATTATGGATATGCTTTCTTTCAGCTATCATTTCTCCCATCTTTTTGCCACGTTTCTCACCGCGAATTTCTCCGATCTTTTCCCCACGAATTTCTCCGATCCTTTCACCACGAATTTCTCCGATCCTTTCACCCTCTCTTCTCTCATCTTCCATCCAATCGATCAATCCCTGACACATATCTATCTTCCCATCCTCTCTGTAATAATCTTTTATATCTATCACATTTCCTACCTTTGCATATTGGACAATCACATCCCATGCATCCCACTCCATATTCTGGTAATACGGATCCTCTGTCACCAGCTTTTTCAGCGCCTCCTTATCATCAGAATACCGGATAAAATTCAACACCTGACGCACATCTGTATAAAACATGCTGACGTCCTCCATTTTTCGAACTTCCAATATTTGCATTTGATAATCCTGGGTACAACTGCGAATTTCTTTTGTCAGACCTGCATATTCAATCATATCATGCAGTGTTCTTGGTCCGTCCCACTCATCTTTCTGCTTTCACCCGGCTGCGGTATATATCCGGTCTGTGTGTCAAGCTCCGCAAGATCCTGCGCTACTACAGCCTGAGCGCCTTGGAACAGGATTCCGTTTACAAGGTCTGCAAAGCGTCTGTCATCAGACAAAAATACTTTCCATACCATATCTTTTTTCATACACCATCCTCCTGTTTTCTGCAGGAGTTTAGAAAACCCCTGCCATTATTTTATCTTAAGCATGGATTTTCTGTGGTTCTGAATTTTAACAGGACGGCAGACGTCTTCCCACTTAGAAATGTCGTTCGACGGGATTACCCCTTTGACATACAGGACTGGAATATTCCTGCATAGAAAATATGCTTTTTATGATTATAACACGAATGTATCTATATTTCAAATGTAATATTATATTATTTTTGCATATGCCTATATTTCAAATGTAATATTATTTTGTTTTTGCACTAGAAAAAACAGTATTTCTACATCCCAATAACAAAAATCCAGTACTTCACCTGCTGCGAATTACTGGATTTTTCTTCATTATTTTAGTACTATTTTCATAATCTCCAAATTCTCAGAATCTGTTATTCTAATCTTCAGTTCCGCTTTTCCTCCCGGTGCTGAAATTGCTGCCGATACTGTCTGAGCAGTTCCATTTATCCCCGCAATTTTTATTTCTCCTGCGATTGCTTCATTTAATAAAATCTGCACCTTACCGCTTCCGGCGCAGGTCAGCTCGATTTCACTCCAGTCCGTATCTTTTTTTACATAACGAAAGACTGCCTCATCCCCGGAAGAAATATTCATTAATTTCTCGCCATATTCCTGATCCACTCCAATATAAATCGTTCCGCTCAATCCACATGCCTGATAGCCCATGATCGCTTCCATCGGCCCAAACGGTTCTCCGACTCCCTGCGAGGTCATTTTTACTTCAGGAATAGAGCCATCCGGGTAATTGTAATCGGTTCAATACACAGCCTGCGATGCTGCTGGACACCGCGGCTGCATCTATGATAAAATACGTACCATTGTCCGTTGACGCATTCAATCGAACCATGATTATTCCAGCTGGCAGGATCACACCCGTCATTGTCTATAATAATTCCCTGATACGTAAACGGCCCAAGAGGGGATTTCGATGTCGAATAACCAAGCGATGTCGGCTTCCCGCGCTCCATATCTGCATATACATAGTAATAAGTATCGCCGATTTTCCGCATAGACGAGCCTTCATGGAAGAAGTGTTCCTCTTCGGTAACCAGATCGTCCACCACATCCTCTGACTGGAATGATACCATGTCTTCATTCATCTTTACTCCATGTGAAAACAGCTGCCCCCAGTAATAATATGCCTGTCCGTCATCGTCTATGAATATAGCAGGGTCGATTCCGCCGCACGGAAGCTGCACTGGGTCTGTAAACGGCCCTTGAGGCCTGTCAGATACAGCGACTCCCTCACTGTCATCCGACATACAAAAATACAGATAATATTTTCCATTACGCTCTATGCAGTCTGGTGCAAACAAAAGCGCAGGTTTTTCACCTTCTTCTTGTTCAAATTTCTCTTTCATATCATCTCCGCCCATACCTGCCAGCATTTTTTGAATAAACGGCGAAGGCTTCGACCAGTCGATTCCCGGATATTTCGGCGCGTCCGGGTCATGAAACCAAGGAATCTGCTGTCCGGTCAGAGAAACATCGTGGAGTATCCAGTGCTCCAGATCCTGTGTGGACACTACATGATATTTTTCGCTGCAGTAGACATCTTCTCGATCGTCGTAGCTCCCATATAGGTAAAGCCGTCCATCCGGCATGACATGTCCCTCGCTGTCTGGAATATGATATTCGATGGGCAGAATGGGATTTCTTTTATTTGTAAATTCTTTCATTGTCGGCCTCCTCTAGTTCTATTATAGTATGCGGCAGCATTTGTTCCCCGTTTTTACTGCCTTTTGTTTTCTGCGTTAGAATCATTATAACAGTTTATCTTTTAAATGACAGTCAGGTACACGACATGGAAAGAGGGAATTTGCGACATGATTGTTTGTCGCAACAGTGCTTTCCCGTATCCGAATAAAATCAAAACCGACAGTTTGTATTAGTATTAAGATAAAGATTCAGATCATATATTAATAACAGGCCAAGACAGATTTTTCCAATAACATACAGACAAAAATATTTTCAATAGTTTTACGAGGGAAGGTATCTATTATATTAATCAATGAAAAACCTGCGGCATAATCATCATCCACAGGTTTTTAATATTTGTTTTGTATATGTTTTTCCCCGCTATCCGGCATAAAAATAAAAAATCAGAAGTATCATACAATAAACATACATAGAGGCAATCCGCATCCAGACCACACTCCGCTGTAAATAAACGTCATCAAACTCATCTATCGATTTTACCTGATTCCTATTTTTCCATGTAATACAGCAGAAGCTGACAGCCACAGCCGTTAATGCTGATGCCACAATATTTGAAAAATAATCAATATTCTGAAAGACATTCTGAAAGGTAACACCAGAATAATAATACTTTGTAATTACCGGCAGTATTCCATAATTTACCATGTAATTATCTACATTTTGCGGAAAATTATTTCCTGCTGCTAAACAATACAAAACACCTAATCCCCATTCACAGTATATCAATCCTCTGCTCGTAAAGCATCCCAGAGCGATTGCCAGAAACGGCGCTAAAATTGTCAGCCACTGCGGATGCCAGCCTACAAAAATTAAAAGCGAAATATAAGCAGTCAGCGGAATTATAATGATATACTTCCATATTTCTTCTTCCTGGTATTCTCCATGAAAAGCCCACACACATAAGCAGACAATGATAAACACTAAGAATGCACAGTTTCCTGCCCCAGTATTTAAACCATTCGAAAAAAGCCTTCCATAGAATCCATAAACACATTCAAATTCATCCATAATGATTTGATAACTTCCATCCAAACCAAAAACAATCTTAAATACAACCGGAGCGGAAAAACCCAGAGCAAAATATTTGATGATATGTATCAGCCGCTTCTCCACTGCTAATATTAATGGCAGAAACATCAAAACCGGAAAGCTTTTCAGCATAATAGCAATAGAAATAATCAATGAAAATTTTATATACTGCTTATTTACATATCTTCGCAGTGCAGCTATAACTAAAATCGTACAAAAAATATCCAGCTGACAGAAACCCACTGTCGCAAACAACAGCATAATGGATGATAAATACAGATATGCGGTAATTTTAGCCCTATGCAGCTTCATCCCCATATCCAATGCCAGATGATAAAGCAAATATGCAGAATATAAAACAGCAGCCGAGATAAACAACCCCATCCATACAATAATAAAATTATCAGAGTATTGAATGCCTGTAATTTTTGAAAAAATAAAACATGGAAAAATACAGACAGCAGGTATTAAATACAAAAATATATTATAATTGCCCGCATTCATGATAGAATCTGTTTCATACCATCCATGCAGAGATCTTTCAAGCATAATAGAATAAAAGTCAAAAAAACCTCCATGTTTTGTAATAGAAAGCAGTTCACCAGCTGTTTTTGTGATCGATTTCATATCTCCGCCCTGATTAAAACAAAGCCAAAACAGCAATAACGCAGTCATTGCAAAAAAGCAGTCTGCTTTCTCTACTTTATCAAAATGCTGATTCATTTTTCCTGAAACAATCAAATAGCACATCATACTGATTAATACAAGAATGCCAAGTGCCGCAAGAAAAAAGACAGGCCCTGCCAGACATCTTTCACCTGAACCATATAGCGAAAATAACAAATCTCCGTGCCCTGCCAAATCCGATGTATAAATACAGCCATTTTCATATACATCATCATTTGAAAAATGTATAGAAATCTCATCTGTGATTTCATCCGCCTCTGCCTCTATCAATATAGAATGCTCGTTCATATTATTTACTAAAATACTCTGTTTAAAACTTATCCTATCGGGCTCATTATCCCTAATCAGTTCCGTTGGTTTTTCAACTTCACCTAATTTTTTATTTAGTGTTTCATCCCAAAGCTCAAGACGGATTTTCCCATGATTTACTTTAGCATTCGTACCAAACTTCACTTCAACTGATCTAATACTTGTCAGATTTGTTCGAAATGTCTGTCTCACGATTGGCGCGTTCTTCGTTAATATATAGGTATTATCTGAAAATTCATTTCCGGCTTCTCTTTTACTCAGCAAATCCGTACGAGCTACGAACTGTGGCAAGGTCAAATATATTCCAATCGTCAATAACAAAGCCGCCAGTAAATAAAAACTAACTTTCTTCTTCATCTGCAAACAATATTTTTTTAATACCACAATACACTACCTCTCTAATTCATAATTCAGCATTTCTTCTGCTAATTTTTGCAGCGAATATGTACTTTTCCAATTTAAATCCTTTTCTATCAGACCTGCATCTCCCCGAAGTTTTCCATTGACTTTTCGTGTGATTAAATCATAGTCAACATGAACAAACCGCCTGACATCCTCCATTCCAAGATACTCTGCACATATATTCAAAAATTCATAAACCGAATGTGTTTCATTGGAAGCTATAATATAATCTTTTGGCTGGGCTGCTTGGAGCATTTTATGCATTGCTTCTACATACTCCCCTGCGTATCCCCAGTCTTTTTCTGCTTCCAGATCTCCAATCGTAAAATTTTTTATTTCACCCTTCTTAATCTTGATCAGATTCTCCACTATTTTTTTTGTAACAAAGCATGATGCTCTTCGATGACTTTCATGATTATATAAAATTGCAGTACACGCATACAAACCCTGGTCCCTATAATAACGGACCAACGCATTTTCTGCGATTTTTGCCAGTCCGTATAGACTTTTAGAACAGTACCCCGTACATTCTGTCTGAACGATCGTATCTGAACCATCATACACCAGACAGGACCCTGCGGTTAAAACTCTGATTTCGTTTGAACATAACATGCTTGCTGCCAAAATATTAGAAGCTGCCAACACATTTTGATGATACATCTCCTGTTCCCGGACTTCACTTTCCTTTTTTTCGGAACTAAAATGACACGCTGCCAGATGATATATTTCATCAGGATGTATTTTATTTATAAATTCTGATACTTCATGATAATCATATAGATTCACACAGAATACTTTCGGTATTATTTTTTTATCTTCCAACTCTTGTTTAATTCTTGCTGAATTTCTGCTTATATTCTGTCTGCAGATGCCATATACTTCATACCCTTCCTGCAATAATTTTTCACAGAGAAAGCTTCCGTCCTGTCCAAATATTCCAGTAATTAAAGCCCTTTTCAAATAAATTACCTCCCATTCCTATCGTTGTTCCCGTTTTGCCACTGCAATCATACTGTCTAAAAATTTCTTAAAATAACTCTCTATTGTACCCCCTGCTATCACCCAGATCACAGATTCAAACATCAGAATTCCCGATATGACCCAAAACAAAAAATCTGATTCATTTACAGACGATGGCAGCATCACCATACAGACACAGAAAGTCGGCAGCTGCAGCAGATAAATGGGAAACGATAATTCTCCTAAAAAATCAAATACCGAATTTGATATATAATTTTTCATTCTTGTCTGATCAAGCAGCACCACCACAGGAATGAAAACCCCAAAACAAATCCAATTAGAATCTCCGCCCATAAAAAACTGGAACCTGCTTCTAAATAGGAGAATAAGCAGAATAACACAAGCCATGCTGATATACGCTGTTCTTTTCATGATAGAAACCAGACGATCATTTTCTAAAAAAAACGCCAGCAATACGCCCGAAAAAAAGCCGATATAACCAACCGAACACTGTGAAGTTAAAAAGGGAAAGTTCCATCTATAAGCTTGTACCGTCATTCCTATAAATATCATACACAAGAACCCTTCCCCCCCCCATGAAAAAAATGAGAGGCTCCAGTAAATCATATAGCATATGATCAAAACACTAATATACCAAATAGGTCCATTCACAGCATCAAAAGAATTCATAAAAGTCCCTACACTGATTCCTGTCAAAGCTTGAATCACCTGCCATAATTCATTCACTCTGCCTGTCCACCAGTTACTATTTTTGTAAAAATACAGCCATTGACCAAAGGTCATAAACAAGATACTTAAAATAAGCAACGGATATAACCTCACAATTCTCCGATATATAAATATATAGAAACTCATTTCTCTTTCTTTAATTTTAGAATCATACTGCCGATAACTCAAAAACCCCGATATTACAAAAAAACAAATGGGCATCATTAATCCAAACTCTCTTCCCGCCTCGAAAAAAATCTGAAAAAATCCGCGCACTATGGATCCTGGTATCTTATTCACGGCAGGCAGGGTACTGCTGATTAAAATTTCATAGTGAGCAATCAGTATAAAAACTGACATCAAGAATTTAACGAATGCAAATTGGTCATGTTGAAAATTCTTCTTATGCTTCATCATATGTTTTTTCTCTTTTTATTTTTACTAACCGAAATAGTGTTTTTATGTAGCTTATAATAAATGGTATTAATTTTCTCTTAGACTGACCATTCATTCTCTTTTTTAGCGTGATTGGCACTTCACCGATTTTTAATTTCCTGCCATCCTTAGGTTCCAATTTGATGAGTATTTCTTCTAACACATCATAATTCACACTATCCAGGCGCAGCCTTTTTAGCTGCCCGGCATAATAGATCCTATAGTTTGTTGACAAATCCCTTGCATCTATTTTTAAAACAATTCTGTATATCGTATTTAAAATCAGAGACATTAATATTGACACCTTTCCCGCTTTGCTTCTCCCTCCTTTCACATAACGCGAGCCAATCACAACGTCATAATCTTCATTCAAAAAAAGCGTCAGCATATCCTCTATATCTGCAGGATCATGAGAGCCGTCTCCATCCATTGTCAAAATATATGTACCGCCAGCTTCTTCGACTCCCGTTATTAAAGCACCTCCAAATCCGGGATATTTCTGATTGATATATTTAGCCTGATTTACTCTGCACACATTTTGTGAATTATCAACAGGCTTAGCAGCATCAATCACAATCATTTCATATCTTATCTCAATTCTACTCATATACCGCCTTACTTTTGGCAGCAGCTGTCTCAAATTTTCCTCTTCTCCATACGCTAAAATAACAATACTCAAATCCACTCCGAATCAAACTCCCTCAAATATTTTGTATCGATTTATCTGAATTTCTTTTTCAACAGCTGCCAGATCATTTTCAACCATCTTTGCAACCAGCTCATAAAATGATATTGTCCGATGCCATCCAAGCTTATTTTCTGCCTTCCTGGGATTTCCCAATAATATGGCTACTTCCGCCGGACGAAACAGCTTAGGATTAATTTTTACAAGAATTTTCCCATTATTCTTGTCTCTGCCAATCTCATCCACTCCTGTCCCTTTCCATTCAATATCAATATCAACTATGCGAAAAGCAGTTTCTACAAATTCTCTTACCGTTCTTGTTTCATTCGTCGCTATTACGTAATCATCCGGCTCGCTTTGCTGCAGCATCAGCCACATAGCATAAACATATTCTTTTGCATGTCCCCAGTCTCGCTTTGCGTCCAGATTTCCTAATTCAATATGATCTCTGACTCCTTTTTTTATTTCAGCCACAGCATAAGTAATTTTACGAGTTACGAATTCCTTTCCTCTGCGCTCACTCTCGTGATTAAACAAAATTCCACTACACGCATACATTCCATAACTTTCACGATAATTTTTTGTAATCCAAAAACCATAAAGCTTTGCTACTCCATATGGACTTCTTGGATAAAACGGGGTATTTTCTGTCTGCGGAACTTCTTGAACCAATCCAAACATCTCCGAAGTCGATGCCTGATAAAATCTTGCTTCCGGCTTAACTGTCCGTATCGCTTCTAACATATTGGTGACGCCGACAGCATCAATATCTGTAGTAGCAAACGGCTGTTCCCAGCTTATTCCTACAAATGACTGTGCCGCAAGGTTATATATTTCGTCCGCCTGTGATCTTTCCATTGCATGTATTAAAGATACAAGATCCGTCATATCTGCATATATAAAATGTATCTTCTCTTTGATATGAGCAGCATTTCCATAATCAGCTACACTCTTCCTTCTGATAATACCATATACGTCATATCCCTTTTCCAGTAACAGTTCTGCAAGATAAGAACCATCCTGCCCTGTGATTCCAGTAATCAATGCACTTTTCATTCTCATTCCTTTCAGCTTCGCTATTCTTAAATGTATTCTTCACGGTTACATATCCTTAAATTTTCTAATACCTTCTTTATATCATTTACACTATTTTTCGCACAAATAAGTATAGCATCCTCAGTATCAACTATAATCATATCCTTGATACCTACTGCTGCTATCAATTTATTTTCTCCCTGAATCACATTATCCGTACTGTTAATTGTAATGATATCCCCTTCTACAACATTTCCATTGTCGTTTGATTTTCTGATTCTTCCTACTGCCAGCCATGATCCAACATCATCCCATCCAAATGCTCCCGGCAGCACATAGATCTGATCTGCTTTTTCTGTAATTCCATGATCGATAGAAATTGCGTCAAATTTCAAAAATTCCTGTCTCAATACTACATTTTCCTCTGGTGTTCCAATATGTCTTTGAATTATATTTAACCCTGCAGCCAAATCTGGAAGGAATTCTCTTATATTACTTAAAATCGTAGATGTTTTCCAAATATATATGCCGCTGTTCCATAGATACTCTTCCGTATCAAGATACTCTTTCGCTGCCTTAAGATCTGGTTTTTCTACAAAAAAATCAACAGCATACGCTCCTCCTTCTACCTTGTCAGGATTAAATTTAATATAACCATATCCTGTTTCCGGACTCCTCGGCGTAATTCCGATCGTTACTATATTCGACTCTTTTTCAGCTAACTTACATGCCTCTATTAAAGCATTAACAAATATTTTATTATATTTAATCAAATGATCCGACGGCATCACAATCATGACGGCATCCTTATACTTTTTTTCGATATGTACCGCTCCAAGGCCTATACAAGGCGCTGTATTACGGCCTGCCGGCTCGCACAAAATATTTTCTCTGCATACCTGAGGCAGCTGCTCCAGCACCAGCTCCTTATATTCCTTATTTGTAGATATATAAATATCCTCAAGATCTACAAAATCTTGTATATGCTCAATCGTCAGCTGTATCATTGTTTTTCCATCTCCGCCCAATGAAAGAAACTGCTTTGGCAGCTTTTTTCTGCTCTTCGGCCAAAAACGCTCTCCTCTTCCTCCTGCCATAATCAATACTGCCTTCTTCACCTGCACATCCTCCATTTTCTCACAGCATCCATTCCTCTTTCGCATCTCCTGATGATTCGTAAAATTTATTTCTGCCCAACAATAATTTTTGATTTTCTCGATATTCCAGTATTAATATTGAAACAACTGAACTGGAACTCTTTTATGAGTCTTTTGTAAACTGTACGATTTCGAGCTTAGGCAGAGGAAAGACAAACGCACAGCCGCTTTCCAACATATAGGCTTTTTCTTTTTCAAGAATATTATTTTTAAAATGCCACGGCAGTACGATAAAATAATCTGGATTTTCTTTTTTTATTTCTGATTCCGGCCTGATCGGGATATTTGTTCCAGGAGTAACATGTCCATACTTATCTTCATTGACTTCCGCTATTGCTGTCAGCTCAGACCGACTTATTCCACAATACTGCAATAATACATTTCCTTTTGTCGATGCTCCATATCCATATACCTTCTTTTTTTCCTTTTTCGCTTTAACCAAAAAATCCATTAATTCTTTTGCTGTCTTTTTGATATTTTCCTGAAATTCACAATATAGCTGTATAGAATCCATATGTAATTCTTTCTCATGTTTTTGGAGCTTTCCGACATTCTCCGATATTTCAAACTTTGAATTCTCCTTTGCTGCCGTGATCCGAAAGCTTCCTCCATTTGACGCATTCAAAGAAACATCAATTATTTTTAAATGCACTCTACGTGCAATCCATTCGATCTGCGCCAATGAATAAAATTCTAAGTGCTCCTGACATATCGTATCGTATGAATTTGTCTTCAGCATAGAAGGGAGATAGCTCTGCTCTAAGACCCACAATCCATCCCCTGCCAGAACAGACTCTATATCCCTCGCAAATTGAATTGGATCTTCCAGATCATAAAACATTGCTATCGATGTGATAACTTTGGCTTTTTTTCCATTTCTGACATTTCTGACAACTTCTGCTGAAAAAAAATCCGAAACAAGCTCAATATATTCGGGATAATATCTTCTAAACTTTATGCCGGTTGGATCTATCCCCAGGTAGTCAGCCTCTCTCGGATGATAGCTTCTTAATAATGTACTGTCATTACTTCCTATATCGATCACAAGGTCATCTTTTTCTATTTCTATTCGCCGCTGTATTTCTGTCGTAATTTCATTTAAATGCTCTGCCATAGAAGCATTCAGTCCAGAACGATAGCCATAATTTTCTCCATACATCTCATCACCGCTGCAGGAATGCCGCAGCTGAACTAGTCCGCATACATCAGCCTCTCCGCTTATCGGCATACATTTTACAAGCTCAAGCGGACCTTCTCCTACTTCTTCATCCGGCATTGGAAATACTCCTGTTAACTTCTGCATCCCTAAGTTAAGGACTGTTTTTAAGTTTTTGTTACCACAAATTCTACATTTTGTAATTTCTCTATACATTCTTACTCCCTCCAAAAAGGTACATTCATATCCTATTTTACATAGTTAGTATCAATTTCCCCCTATTGTACATCCAATGATTGAATCCACTAATTCATCCATAAATGGAAAAACATTTTTACCAGTACAATAAGCCACATTTGTCTTATTCGTAATCTCTCTCTCTTCTGTATATTCCTGACATAATTTCACCAATGCCTCTGCTATGGAATGCGGACTTGTCTCATCTAAGGAAACTATATTTTGATGGAATGACGCCAGATCCTTATTTGCGTATTTATTGGTAATTACACGCACACCAAACACAGCCATTTCCAGCGGCGGATAGCTCGGATGCGGCGACACCATAAGGGATATTCCAGCATATGTTTCCTTCAGCACCTGGGCATATTGGTCAATCGATAATTTTCCTGCCGACTTTAGGTACCTGCCGCGTCCTAATTCCACATTTTCATGCGCCTCTCCTGCAGATATTACTGTCCATTCTTCGACATCCGGCTGTATTTTTACCCATTTCCGCAGTCCCTCCACCAATAATTCAAAAGCGTTTCTCGGCGTACCCGGCCTTCCGTATACCATAATCTGTTTCTTTTTCTTTAGAATCCCGTCCGCCACGGCCAGTGCTTTCTGTAATCCTTCATTCAAAACGGGCTCGAATACATAGGTATGATGAAATCGATATCCCCATAAATCAAAGTAATCCTTTAATTGCTTTGAATTAAATACAGCAGTCTGCTGAAACGAAGTACGATAAGTTGCATCCGCCATCATAGATCTGGATGACCACGCGTAGAATCCCGGTTCATAATCCTGAATAAAATAAATAAACGGATTTGCGCACAGATCACTGCCGTGCCAATTCTGATATTCTGTCTGGATACAGTAGGCTGTCCACCACGCAGTAAAAATAAAATAATCATGATCTGATACTGGTATCGTCTTCCCTGAACGGTCAGAAAATGGCAGAATCTGTCTGCAGCCCACGTGGTCCATTTCCGGCAGGACAAATTGATATTCTTTCTGGTATTTCCTAACAGTTTCCTGCGTCGGTGCCGAGTCAACTAAAATAATCCTGCCATCATATCCCGTTTTTGCAGTCAGTTCTAAGAAAAATTGATATGCAGTAGCAATCCCGCCAAAGACATCCTCTGGATTCAGCGAAGGCAGTAATATATTCCACCTTCTGCCATCATATGGAATCTTCCGAAACCTGATCGGCGTAACCTCTGGTATATTTACTTGTAAGACCGGCATTTTAAAAAAATGTCGTACAATTTTTGGAATTGCCCTATGTAATTTGACAGATGAATGTACGTCCTGCTCCATTTGCACTGATTTTATTTGCACACTCGGTACGATACTGCCGTAATCTAAATTTTCATTATAATATGGATCCCCTTGATGGAACTGGTCATACAGCTTTCTGGACAATTCAAAATCTATGTCCGGCATATCGGCTCCCCTGCTTTTCGATTCAAAGTGAGTCAGTCTTACCCCTGGGTCATATACATTCAAAAGGCCACGGTGATACCCCCGTATGCAGTATTCCACATCACTGCCACAAATCACATATCTTTCGTCAAACTCCCCGATCTGCCCCGCAGCCCTTTTTGATACTGCCATGCACGCACCTGTCACAGCCATGACATTGCGCATTACAACAGGTGAAATAAAAGGAGTTCCGCAGTGGACTGGATGCACGCCCTTGTATACATGGTCTGCCCACCCGCCTAATCCTACAACAACCCCTGCATGTTGAATCGTTCCATCTGCATACAGCAGCATCGGGCCCACTACTCCCGTATCCTGGCGCAATGCTTTGCTTGCCAGCCGCTCTATCCAGTCAGATGTCAGAATGCATACATCATTATTTAAAAATATGTATACGTCGCCTGCCGCTTCACGCATTCCATGATTATTCAGCTTCGACCAGTTAAATTCATAAAAAGCATCAACGACTTTCACATTCTTATGTGCCTCTTGTACTTCGTTAAAATACTCGTAAGTATCCTTTCTGTCTGAATTGTTATTCATTATGATGATTTCATAATTATTATAAGAAGACTTCTCAAATATGCTGTCTACCGCTGCTTTTAAATCTTCCGCATGGTCTCTGGTCGGAATAATGATGGAGACCTTCACATCATTTTCCATTGCATAGACTGCATCATACACAAACAAATGCTCTGTCTCTGCCGCCTGTGCCTTTCCTTCCCCATATACCCGGTTCAAATGCTCCTGAACCGCATGCAGGCCCGCATACTGCGCATATGGCTTTGCGTCTGGATTTTCAGCTGTAGAAGACGGCAGCGCCCTCCACGAATACAAGACCTTTGGGATGTGTACTATTTTTGTACTTTTTTCAGTCAGCCTTAACAATAAATCATAATCCTGGCTTCCGTCATATTCTTTCCGAAAGCCGCCGGCTGATAAAAACAAAGACCGCTTAAAACCGCACAGATGTCCGATATACATCTGACTTCTTAATAAATCAGGAGACCAGTCCGGCTTATACAATGGACAGCTGTGATTTCCCTTCGTGTCTATGATATCCTGATCGCTGTAGACTACATCTGGATGATTTTCCATAATGCATTTCGCAAATTCATACAGCGCGTCCCCTGCCAGTTCGTCGTCATGATC
This sequence comes from uncultured Eubacterium sp., assembly GCA_947385875.1. GTDB lineage: Bacteria > Bacillota > Clostridia > Lachnospirales > Lachnospiraceae > Eubacterium_J. Next base: position 19,996 of record CANDMV010000027.1, read on the forward strand.
CATTAAAAGGATATAATCACCGTCTGCCATTTCCGCAGCTGTATTTGTCGCATTAGAAATCCCTTCATTCTTTTCTAAAAATTTGATGATAATGCTCTTATCACAGATCTTTGATAAGTAATCCTTTACCTCCGAATGTGTCGATGCATCATCCACAATACAAAGCTCCCAGTTTTTATAATTCTGCTCCTTTACGCTCGCAACTGCTTTCTCCAGCCAGCATGGCTCGACATTATAGACAGGCATTAATATCGAAAATTTAACTGTTTCTCTGATTTTTTTATCTTTTTCCGCCTGCCTGTCTCTCTTTTTTGCAATCATCCGCTCTCTAATCCTTCCCGGAATGCGGATTGGCTTTGAAAGCCGCCAGCTATGGCTGTTTATAATGTCTTGATAGCTCTGCTCCCAGAGGCACGCCCTGTTTTCAGCCTCGGCCACCCTGTTTTCAGCTTCCGCAATCCGATTCTCAGCCTCGGCTGCCCTGCGTTCAGCTTCCTCGTATATGCGCTCCAAGAAAGCAAGCTGCTTGTGGTACTGGTCAGCCATGTCTATTGCCCGGTCACATTTTTTCTCAATACTGTCTAATTTCTCAGCATTTTCTTTTGCATATTCATTTCTCTGCATGTTTCCTCTCCAATCGCTTTTAGATCCTCTAAATATAAATCTGTACCCTCCAGCTTTTTCATATTCAACAATACATACCTGACAGCCCATATTCTCTGCCATATAGCGGGTCATGTTCCCATTAGCACAGCCAAATTCCAGCACTCTGCTTCCCGGCTTTATCATATTTAAAATAATGCTTCTGGAATCATTATCACTCGATGAAAACATTTCCTGATATTTCATAATCATCAACTATTCCTTTCGTTTCGCTCAGTCACAAACAACATTGAAATATCATTTTTCAAACACGCTCTGGCATGACAGACATTCCTGAATTGTCTTGCTGAATATCAGCGCATCTCATGTTCCTGCTTTTGTTCTTCCATATACATCAGGTACTTATTATTTACATCCGATGCGCAGCCGTCTAGTTTTACGAATCCATCATGTATCCAGATACTCCTATCACAAATCTGTTCTATTTGTTCCGTTGAATGTGAGACAAGAACGATTGTCGTCCCCTGTCTTTTTATCTGCATCAGCTTTTGAAAGCATTTTGACTGGAAATTCACATCTCCGACCGCCAGAATCTCGTCAATCAGCAGAATATCCGCATTTACATGAATTGACACTGAAAAAGCAAGCCTCATATACATTCCAGAAGAGTACGTCCGTACCGGATTATCCATATATTGTCCCAGCTCAGAAAAAGCAATAATTTCATCCATTCTTTTATCAATTTCTTTCCTGCCAAGCCCAAAAATAGAAGCATTAATATACACATTTTCCCTGCCGCTCAGATCTGGATGAAAACCTGCCCCCAATTCCAGCAGACTGGAGACCCGGCCTGATAATTCGATTGACCCGGCATCTGGATACATTATTTTTGTAAGTAGTTTTAAGGTCGTGCTTTTTCCGCATCCATTCTGCCCGATCAGTCCGACAGTCTCTCCTTTTTTTATATCAAAGCTGATACCTTTTAACACTTCCCTGGTTTCATGCTTCCTGCTGTTTGCGAACAAAGCTTTTTCTTTTAATGTGCGGCCTTTATCATAATAAACCTTAAACTTTTTTCTTACATTCCTCACTTCTATCGCATTCCCAGAATCCATCATTATAATTCCTCCACAAAATGCCTCTGTAATTTCTCAGCTCTATCGCATTCCCAGAATCCATCATTATAATTCCTCCACAAAATGCCTCTGCAGTATGCCAAATAACACTTGTCCGGCGATCAATACGCACACTCCCGCAATACCCGCCATCCACAAGTCACCAGCACTCGGTGGTTTCCCATAATATAAAATGTCTCTGTATGCAATGATGATCGATGTCATAGGATTTAGATATATGATGTTCATATATTGCTCCGGTACAAGCTCAACAGGATATAGGATCGGCGTTAAATACATCCATGCCATTGATAAGATTCCCAGTATATGCTCCAGATCTCTAAAATACACATTCAGGGATGAAACAATATAAGTAATTCCCAGTGCCAGAATAAATTCTATGATCATCACTATGGGTAAATAAATCAGTGCATTAAAATGAATGGTTACTCCGCTGATATATATCACTACGAAGATCACAATAAAGCTTAACAGCATATTCACAAACTGGCTGACCGTATAAGATATTGGCAACACCTCCCTCGGAAAATAGATCTTTTTCACCATATCCTGCTGGGAAAATATCACTCCTGTGCCGCCTGTTAAGCAGGTGCTGAAAAATAACCACGGTACTAACGCGACGAATAAAAAAAGATAGAATTTATCAATACCCATCCTCATGATCGTCGAAAACACAATGGTATATATAAACAGCTGCAATAACGGATTCAAAAGCATCCAAAAAAAACCAAGAACAGAACCCTTATACCTGCTTTTTAAATCTCTTTTCACCAGGCTTTTTATCATTTCTCGATACTGCCATAATTCTTTTATTAATGTCATCGTAATACCTCTTATGCTCGCGCAGATTAGATTTGCAAAACCACCGTTTCAGCTTTAACCAGATACCTTTCACCAAATATTTTGATGCTCTTTTTATCCCCCATTGTCCGGGCCGATCTGCCGACATATAAGAACTCCAGTCCCATCCGATATCAATGCCGTTTTCCGCAGACCTGCGAACAGAATACTTTAAAACATACTGCAGATTTCCTGTTATCATTCCTGCCTGCTGCTCTGTCATAATTTCCGCAGTATAGTACCCATTTGCCTGTGCCATGTAAGGGTATATCTTTTCCATGCCTGCAAGAAATTCAGGCCCAAGCGCCTTATTTCTTGCAGGAAAGTTCTCAATGATCTGCCCAAGCGCCTCTCTTCTGCACCAAAAAGCATTTCCAAACGAGATCGGTTCTTTCTCCTTTGAAATAAACTTTTCTATCTTCCATCTGCCTGCAAGCTCCTGCGTTTTCCAAAAGCTTTTGCGCCACGGATGATGCAGCATATAAAAATATTCTCCATGAAAAGGAACTGGGGGAACCAGCACTCCTAAATAAGGCTCTTTTTCAAACCTGTGGATCACATGATTAATATAAGCGCCGTCAGCCGCTAAATTTTCCCACAGGCTTTCTTCATAGCTTTTCGCATTCATATAATAGCTCCCATACACGGCTTTTAGATGGTCATGGATAAAACAGATATATTCATATTTTTTTAAATCTTCTCTGCAGTCGATAAAAAAGGCCGTCAGCTCATTTCCCGGCTGCTGTGCGCTGCGGCAGCTGATCTGTCTGCCTGTTTTTGATAACACAGCTTCCAGATCACTCTTTTTGGTCTTCCCGCCTGCCAGCAATATGATATCCACATATTTCGGCATATTCTGTATATAGGACTTTCTGTGCCTAAATCCTTCTAAGCTTTCGACATAGACGACAGCCACAGCTTTTTTTTCGTCATATTCCGAAGCGGCATACTCTTTTGACAGGACATATGATAAATTCAATATATTTTTTAAATCACTGATATTGTATAAGCGCAGAATATTTTCAATTATAAATCCTATGTCATAATCCGTTTCCTTCTCAATATACTCCATAGATTTCCTTACATACGACGCGTCATGGTATTCCAGATAATGGCTCTTTGGTATCATCAGATTTTTGCGCTTGTAAAATGGGAACCTATATTCCGCCAGCAGCTGATACTGTTCGATGACATAATGTGTCGCTTTTACCTGTTCTCTCTGGTCGATCTTGCGCATATCCAGATAAACTTCCCATGTATAGCCTAAATCCTGGAAATGCTTTGTAAACCTCGTCTCATGTATGCCGACCACCTCTTCAAAAGTCCCACAGATCGGCAGGTTCTTCCAGTAATCATAAAAATCCCCGCTGCAGAATAATTTCTTTCTAATTCCTACAAAATAAGTCTGGATATGTTCGGGCCAATACCCATAGGGACAGGTACCCATTGGATCTATAGATTCTGCGTGGGATGTAAGCCCCCAAAAGTCACACTCTCTTTGATCCATTACTTCAAATACATCCAAAGTCTGGTAGATCGGGCCATAAAATGTATCATTAAACAATATCACTTCATCAAATGTACTGATTTCATCCTGCGAAAGAATATCCAAAAAAGCATACTGCCATGCTGCCGCGTCAAAGCCTTTATTTGGGCGAATATAGATATATTTTGTGAACTGCTCAAGCTTCGCCGGTTCTGCTAATTTTCCATTGCAAATAATCATCAGCTTGTCGAAAAAAGCTTTCAGCCTGCTTAATAAATACACTACATATCTGTCTACGAATCCCTCTTTATCATAAAATACAAAGATTCCCAACCGTTTCACGATGATCCCTCATTCCAAAAATTTCTTCTTATTGCATTTTAAACGAATGTATTGGATTATAAAATTTTTACAATGTCCTTGAACAGTCTTTTTTTATCTGCCTCAAAGCAGCCTGCATTTTCATGAATTTCATAATCTCCTAATAGTTTTATGCAGTACCTCTTGGCCTCGGCCAGCCCATGCAGCGGCAGGTATGCCTCCTGTCCGCGGATTTTAAGCCATTCTGGAAATTTCTTGCTGTAGTGATAAAAATCTCTGCTAAAATCATAGATTCCCTGCTGCACTCCGGCTATCATCTTCCCGTTATTTTCTTTTGCCCCGTACTTAAGCTCTACTGCTCCATTTTCGTCCATGCCAAATCCCATGAATGTCGGTCTGTCCTCGGTGAACAGTATTTCTACTAAAAGGTTTCTGAAATCCAGTTCATTCTGTCTGCCTGTGTGCCTGATCAGATTTTCGTGGTTTTGCTCTGCTGAAAACATGTAGCTGTGCATACGTCCGGTATCAAGTCCGGCTTTTGCAGATTCATTGGCGCACATGCCCATCAGTGCTCCGCATACCTGTATGTCCATCCCGCATTTTTCTTCCAAAAAGAAGCGCAGGCATGCAATACTTGTCCCTGCCCAGCCGATATCGACTACACAGACTTTCTTATGGTCCTTTATAATGTCCGCAAAATATTTTTCTGCCGCACGCTCTCCCCGCGTATAATACTGCAGAATATCCCCGATATGCTCTTCAAACACCTGCTCAACTCTGTGGTATACATCTCTGCCAAAGCCCATGCCGCATTCTAAGCCATACTGCCCAAAATACTTTTCAAGATACTCCATGCCGCATATACGCATGACCTCGCCGAGCGTTTCCTCCTGCTGCGCATGTATCCTCGGTTTTACAACGTATTGCAGGAAATTCCTCCAATTTCGCTCCATTGTGATCTGATAGGATGCCAGCCGTGAAAATGGGACATACGCAGTATCAATCTTATGGAAGAAGCTGCTGTATACTTTATCCAAAATATAGCCGTCCCGCGCCACGAACAAGAACTGATCTATCCCCTCTTGCTGTGCAAGGCCTTCTATATACTGGCAGTATCCCATCGCCATGATACCGCCGTACGCATAACCGTATTGGTAGTATGCATCCCCGCATGGGGCGCCGGAATGCAGTCTGCCGTTGGTGAGTCCTTTATAAAAAGACGCTGCCAGAGATGCCATTTCCCTGCGCCGATATGGATAACCGCACTTATGAATATTAGGATAATAAAAGGCATCCCATCCCGCCTGCCTGCTTCCCAACAGATCTGACCGCATGTTATCTCCTACATGGATATAGGAACGCCGCAGCCCCATTTCCTGCCTGATCAGTGTCTGAAGCCTGCCTGCCCCTTTTCCTGCGCCATAGTCGCAGGACACATAGATCCTGCTCAGGCTGCTGTATCCGCATCCAGACAGCAGGCGCTCCATCTCATCATGCGGGATATACATGTCCGAAGCCGCAATCACAGTCTTTCCCTGCTGGAGCAGCAGACGGTATACTTCATACATATATGGATTTGCATAACAGACCTCCGATTCCATCTCAAGCTCGCCTGCTATCCCGTCTTCTTTTGCAAATGACAATTCATGGACTAAAATATCGTATATATCACTGATTGTTATTTCCTGCTTCTTTGTCCTTGCACGCTGCTCTGCCAGTTTCCGCTGACTAGCGAACCCGATCTGCTTCCACTTCCCTTCTAAAAGCCTGAACACATCTGTCGGCTGTTCCACTGCCCGAAAAATAAGCGTATCAAACACATCGAATGATACGACGTCATACCCGGCCAGCTGTCTGGCCAACTCAGCGGCTGACGGCAGCTCATTTGCCATGCTTTCCGGCATGGGCAGACGGTCAAGGCTTTCTTCCAGCTCTTTTCTGCATATCCTATACTTCCAGTTCAGCCTTAGAATACAAAGCAGCTTCCCACAGCGGCCCTGCCCGAATTTATGTGCATCCTGAAAATATGCGTATTCCCGGCTTATGAGCGGATGACTGTCTACCAGAACCATATATACGAATTTCTTTATTTTCCACAAGACCATAAATATCCCCGTTTCAGCGCTGACAAGATAAAAACTTTACCTTCAATATCATTAACTGAATGACCTCCCTGACGGATTCTGCATCCGACTGTGAATAGCTCAAGTTAATGACATTGCTTTACCTTAACTAACATATCCGGCCAGCAGATAGTTATATAGATACAAAATGGGGTACATCCAATACTTTGCAAGATATCCCTGAGGCCATGCCGTCTCTTTCAATAATTCCTTCAGTCTCATACGGCCCTGAGTGCTGCATAATGCCTTTACAAAAATACCTGGACAGAGCTCTGCTCTTATATCCACATATGTCCCCATCCCGAATTCTTCATTATGCCTCAGCGAAAAATAAGCCTTTACCGCCTGCCTGTCCGGGTATGCGATAAACCGGTATAAGGCTCTGTAAGCCGCTTTTCTGTAATCTGACGCGCATCTGCCTTTCGCCTGCATTCTGGCGCAGTACCAGCCCATTCCTGAAGCAGCCTTCTCCTGCTCCCGCTTTGCATAGGCGTAATATACCGCGTCTTCTGCCGCATCCCTTTTGCGCTCCGCAATAATCCTTTGGCCTTTACGCCGATATCCGATAACGCTTCCGCCAGGCGAATTACACAGCATCTCAAACGGCCTTACGGTCAGCAGTATGCTCCCTTTTCGCCGGCATCCATTGATGAAGCCGTATTTTACTGCATTTGCAGGCTGCGGGGACAGAAACGGCTGCAGCCCGGTATAAAACCCCACAATCCTATAATCCGGATATAAATAGCAGAGGTTATCCTGAATGGTACCTTTCCACCCTATATCAATGATGCCTACTGTATCTTTCCTGTCCCTCTGCCAGCCTTTCTGCCCTAGATAACCATAGACCAGCTCCCGCCTATAGTTTCTTTGTGCTTTGACAGCATTTGTAAAACCTTTGTCACAAAAAAGCCTCTGCACCCTCCTATCTTCCCACGGGCATTGGATCGCCTCCTCCTGCGGGATGCCGTATTGATTCAGATATTCTTCCATCCCGCAGTCTTCCATGTGCAGCGACTTGAGCAATGCCCCCATCGACTGTACCGGGTACTGGTTCCATATCCTCATAAATTCCTCAATGGATACCTCTCGCAGGGAAGGCAGGAATGTAGACATCCTGCTGACTTCTACAATCTCCGTCTCTGGCAGCCTGCACCCAAATGGGTTGTATTTTTTTATCTCATCATAAAGCGTGCTGAAAAATTCCCCTTCTCTTGTAAAAAAATACAGCCTGCCAATCCTAAGCCTCATAGCTTTTTCTATCATCCATATCATAAAACCAAAAAAGAAAGCTTCCATTGTACAGACCCTGCAACCCCTTTTCTCTTCCTGCTGCTTTCATAGACTTTCTTTCACCCGCTCAGTACCGCGTCCTGAAGCGAAGCTATTTTTCCTCCCGCTTTCATCGGCTTTCTTTCAGCCGCTCAGTGCCGCGTCCTGAAGCGAAGCTATAGATCTGTCCGCATTCATTGACTTCCGCTTACACGCATACGCCCATACTTTTTCCTGCGCAGCACCATCATAATCCATGCCGGTACTAAGCCGGCTGCCAGCGGTTTCAGCACATAATGCAGGTTTCCATTCAAAATTCCAAGCTCCAGAAACCCACGATACCTTACTCTGCATTCATTCATCCGATAGCGATATTTCCGCTTTGCATACGACTTTGTGTCTTCCCTATATTGGAACAGCGTTTCCTGCAGGTTATATCCCCGACATCCTTTTGCATATAAGCGCATGAACAATTCATAATCCTCTGCCCGCATGACTTTTGGCGAAACGCAGTATCCTCCTATGCTTTCCAACACCTCACGGCGTATCATGACTGCGGGATGGATAAAGGGTGAAGTGCGTAAAAAAGATTCTCTGCGCGGCATCTTTTCCAGTCTGCGCTCTCCCCAGACGCGTTTTCCTTCAATCAGCTGCGCATTGCAGCCCACCAGTGCATATTCCTGATGCCGTTCTAAAAAGGCTGCCTGCTTTTCCAGACGCCTTGTATTCGAAATGTCATCTGCATCCATGCGCGCAATATATTCCCCTGATGCATATTTAAGGCACTTGTTTAATACAGCTGCCAGACCCATATTTTTTTCATTTCGCAATAACATAATTCTGGAATCCTTTTTACAATACCTATACAGCCATTTATAAAAAGCTCTATCGGAGCCGTCATCACAGATAATGAATTCAAAATCGCGGAATGTCTGATTCAATATAGAATCAATGGCCTGCGCAGCCTGCCGCCTGTCTCTTTCATTATAAGTACCCATTACAACAGAAATCCTGCACATCCTGCATCCTTTCCATATACAGCTCCCATAATTACCGGGGAGCTTCATTCATGATCTTGGCCACTGATTTCATAATGCGGACATACATAGAATAACTGTCAGTATCCATCTTTTCCTGCCGTCCCCACATATCCACTAAGCGTGAATCCGATGGATGGGCGACTCCCCACAGCAGCTCATCTGCGTCTGTACTCAGTGCCGTGCATATGTTTACAAATGTCTCTAAGCTCATGATCCTTGTTCCGCGCTCAATATGCCCCAAAAATGACATGCTGATGCCGCATTTCTTTGCAAGCATATCCTGTGACCAGCCTTTTGCCTTTCTGGCCAGGCGAATCCGCATTCCCATCCTGGTATAATCGATATCCTGCATAGTCTTCCTCCCTCTTATATCGTTACTTTTCACACCTAATGTCATTTACTTGACCTGCCAGACACAGAATCTGGTTATGCAAAGCCTAAATAAAAGACATTGGTGCGAAAAGTAACCTTGTATCAGCTTTCCTGCCGCTGTAATAGTTCTAGAACATGCCTGCACGCTTTACTTTCTTTAGGCGTAAAACTGAATGGCGCATAACAATTTGTAATAAAGTGTTGTGTAAAATTTGGATTTTATTTTTATAAAATATATTGATAATAAAGAATAAATAATAGATTATTATTGTTTTAGGCAGATAAATGCAAGGTGTTTTTTATTCACAGTCATTAAATTTGAATCACTTATATTTATAGAACAAAGTCATTAATTGTTATAAATTCTGCACTATTTTTCAACATAATACTTGGGAAATTCAAGCAGATTTAACAATTTTATCATTAGTATTGCAAATATTTACGATATGGTGTAGAATTCTTTCAGATAACATTTTATTACAATTTGTTATCCCAAAGAATTCATATTTTTCTTCATTTTATCTTTGAAAACTCCTGAACAGAATATCCCGTAACCGACCAGAAATAGAATTTACCTTTGTAAAAGATCGCTATTAAAAAAATTAAACAAACCATATACAGAAATTTCGTCAAAAATGTGCATAGAATAGCAGTCAAATAAACGATATAATGAAAAGCAGAAAAGAATATGTTATTTATTATTATGTATATACTGGGAATTGGCCCAGAGTTTCTACCGACTGCCGCAAGAGTTGACTACATAGCCGTTTAGGCTGTAGTCTGCTCTTTTTTTATTTTTGACTTCCGGCTTGGCAGTCGATCTGACATCCGAAACAAATCGATTCAAAAGTGTAACGCAAAAAACTATTTAGCTTCATTCAGAAAGGAGTATTCTATGAGACAGGATTCATTTATTTTAAAAGGAAATATTTGTTATTCAAAGACAATAGGTCATCTATCCACTACTGACCACGGATATCTGATATGCCATAATGGAATCAGCCGCGGAGTCTATCCGGTTCTGCCGGAAAAATACCAGAATCTGCCGATCATCGATTATCATGACATGCTGATTATCCCCGGCATGACCGACCTGCACATCCATGCACCTCAGTATCCCTTCCGCGGGCTGGGGATGGACTTAGAGCTGCTGGACTGGCTGAATACCCATACCTTTCCGGAAGAAAGCCGCTATACAGATCTGGAATATGCTATAAAAGCCTATAAACTCTTCACGGATAACCTAAAAAAAAGTGCATCAACAAGAGCCGTTGTCTTCGGCACGATTCATACCCCTGCTACCAGCTTTTTGATGGAACAGCTGAATACGACGGGTTTAAAAACCTATGTGGGTAAAGTAAATATGGATGTAAACTGCCCGGATAACCTGCGTGAAAAAGACGCTCAGACAGCGCTTGACAATACAGATGAATGGCTTCAAAAAAACATCGGAAAGTACCAGAATACAAGTCCAATCATTACTCCTCGTTTTGCGCCTGTCTGCAGTGAGTCTCTGCTGGAAGGGCTGGGAAAGCTGCTAAAAAAATACCAGCTCCCTGTCCAGTCCCATTTGTCAGAGAATCTATCAGAAATCGAATGGGTAAAAAAATTATTCCCGTGGTCATCCTGCTATGGAGATGTCTATGACCATTATGAACTATTCGGCACAGTCTCAAAGACAGTGATGGCCCACTGTGTTTATTCTACCGATGAAGAAACAGAACTGCTAAAGGAAAATGGTGTATATATCGCCCACTGCCCGCAGTCGAATATAAATCTTTCTTCTGGAATCGCGCCAATACGCAGCTATCTGGACGCAGGAATCCCTGTCGGGCTTGGAACCGACATGGCGGGCGGAGCAAATCTGTCAATGTTCCGATGTATGGCTGATGCTGTCGGTGTATCCAAGCTCTACTGGAGACTTGTCGATCAGGAGAAAAAGCCGCTGACAATAGAAGAGGTATTTTATCTGGCGACCAAAGGAGGAGGCTCTTTCTTTGGGAATACTGGAAGCTTCGAAGACGGATATGAAATGGACGCGCTCATACTGGATGATTCAGGCATCTGCAGTACGAGAACATTAACTACGAAAGAGCGGCTAGAGCGTTATATTTATCTGGCAGATGAAGGCGGAAAGTTAGCCGGCAAATATACAGCGGGCACAGAAATTCTATTGTCAGAATGAGATAAAGTAAATGGCTGCGGTTCAGATTCTCTTTCATCCATTGTAAGTTTTCTTCTTTGCTTTCCTGTGTTACGATATTCTCAGAAAGCAAAGGAGGTAATCAGCTTTGGAACCAATCTTAAAAATCGAATCCTTAAAAAAATATTATGGAAAACACGCAAACAAAACAACTGCGCTGGACGGGATTTCATTTCAGGTAATGCCCGGCGAATTTTTAGGAATCATGGGAAGCAGCGGCTCCGGCAAGTCTACGCTTCTTAACTGTATCGCAGCAGTCATTCAGCCAGACAGCGGAAACATTTTTCTCAAGGGCACAAAGCTTTCTTCACTCAAAGGCGCGCAGCTGGCCAGCTACCGCGGATGCGAGATCGGCTACTTATTCCAGAATTTTGAGCTGCTGGATAACCTGACCGGTCAGGAAAATATTCTTCTGCCCCTTGCGCTTCATAATGTACCGGAAAAAGAAAGCAGCAGACGGCTGATTCAGCTGGCATCCTATTTCGAAATTACCGATGTCCTGGATAAATTTCCTGCGCAGATGTCCGGCGGACAAAAGCAGCGGACGGCAGCTGCCCGCGCGCTGATTTTAAATCCCGGCATCATACTTGCAGATGAGCCGACCGGCGCTTTAGATTCTAAAAATGCAAAAGCGTTAATGGAAAAATTAGCCGGATTAAATCAGGATTCTAACGCCTCGATTTTGATGGTAACACACGATTCCAATGCGGCAAGCTACTGTAAAAGAATCCTGTTTATCCAGGACGGCCTTATCTTTCATGAACTGCGCAGAGACCTGCTCAGAGAATCCCGGCAGGATTTTTATGAACGGATCATAAAAGTCATGGCGCAGTTAGGCGGAGGAAGCGTGAATATTTTATAAATCGGGGATGGAGGATCTATTATGTTTTTTCAATTAGTAAAGCGCAACAGCAGACGAAGCCGGAAGGAAAATGGCTTATTCTTTGCTTCACTGCTCATTTCAATTATAGCTTTTTACATTATTTTATCACTGTCGCATCAGGACGTGATGCTTTTTTTGGAAATAATGGAAAGTGATGCCGTAGACAGGCTTTTGACAATGATTCCCGCATTTTACGGCATAAGCCTGATGATCTTATTTTTTCTTATCTATTTTGCGGGAAAATTCCAGATGGAACGACGCAGGCACGAATTCGGCATCTATCTGATGATGGGAATGCGACGAACACATTTATTTGCCATGCTTTTGGCAGAACAGCTTCAAAGCAGCGTATTCGCTCTGATGACCGGGCTACCGGCTGCCGTCCTGATTTCTGAACTAATCAGCCTGATGACAGCCAGGCTGGTAGGCATCGGTATTATCGGACATAGATTTTCATTTTCCATTCAGGCTGCTCTATGGACAATCGCAGGCTTTTTACTGATTCACCTGACAGCTTTCCTGATTCTAAGCGGTCGGATGACACGTCAGGAAATCGGCTCCCTGCTCGTAGAGACTCCCGCCGGCTCAAAAAAGCAGCTTCCGCCATTCGTATATGCATCTGCCCTGATCACTGGTCTTGTCTGCCTGGCTGCTGCTTACGGAATGGCTATCAAAGGCATATCATGGATTCATCTAAACCAGATGGCGTTTACACTGCTCTTAGGCTTCGCGGGAACCATGCTATTATTTTACGGGCTGAGGTTTCCAATCGGTCTCACTGCCAGCCGCGCAAGAAAAGACAGACAACTTTTGGTGTTTAATTTCCGCCAGCTTCAGGAAACTGTCATACACCGCTCCTGCTCTATGGCAGTCAGCTCTCTGCTCATTCTGGCTGCTTTATGCTGCTTTGGCGCAGGCACGGCCACTGCATATTTTTACGGCCATTCTGAAGAACATATATTAGACTATACGTTTACAGATCATCGTACAGTGACTTTGGACACGCTGACGGATGCATCAGGCAAAGCAGATTTTTCAGAATCTTTTTTAACTTTAACGGAAAACATATTAACAGCAGACGGCCTGCGCAGCCGGTTTTCCCATCTGTTTGAAATGAAGACAGGACATATCCGTACAACAGAAGACTATGATCATGCATTTCAAATGGATGCCGTCCTTGCATTACTGTCAGAAACAAAAAACTCAGATGCCAAAAGAATCCTCTTATCCAGGCTGGACGAGGACTATCCATACCTGATTTCACTAAGCGGCTATAATCAATTATTATCTATTGCAGGTCTTCCTATGCTAAAGCTTGATTCAAATGAAGCCAGCGTATACATGGACATCTCATCTACAGCTGAATGCATACAGCTGATGAATCAGATTCTAAGCAGACAGCCGCAGGTATTTATAGACAGCGCCCCATTTCATCTGACAGGAACGGTACAGACATCCAGTCTTGTTACAGATCGGTCAATCACGCTGTCCTTCGCCCTGATTGTACCAGATGAAGCATTTGAATATTATACACAGGGAGATTACAGCACCTATTTAAACGGCGTATTAAACACATCCGAAAAGAAGACAAGCCTTATGGAAGCGATTAATGACATGAATGAAAAGCTGAATCGTACAGAATTATCCTATGAAAGCTATCTCCAGAATATGGGCAGGCAGTTATTCTATGTTGTCGCAGCCAGCTATATTACGCTCTATCTGGCAGCTATATTTCTGATTATCGCCAATACTTTCATCGGAGTGCAGTTTTTGATCGGACAGCAGAAAGCCTGCCGCCGCTACCAGACACTGATACGGCTCGGCGCCACCTATGATTTACTATGTCAGTCTGTCAATAAGCAGGTCAGCTGGCATTTTGGCATCCCGGCCTTATCTGCAGCACTAAGCAGCCTGTTTGGCGTACGCGCATTATTCAGCGGTCTGCTGCCCCATTATACACAAAACAGTATCCCAGAAATGCTTCTTGTTTCTGCTGCTATAATTTTTGTCCTCTGTGTGATAGAATATATTTACATGACTGTGGTAAAACGAACCGGCACCAGATACCTTCTGACACTGATGGAGCCGGCCCGTGAAGAATAGAAAACAAACTGAAATGAACGGCCCCGCAGCAAGCTGAGGGATATCAAAAAACCAATCTCGCTTTGCTCGGTATTAGCTTGTTGCGCAGCGAAGCTGCGGGGAATCAGACCCGGAGAGATTGAAGCCGCTCATCATAGACAACGAAAGGAGGCTGATCATTGAAACGAATTGCCATCGTAGAAGACGATCCGCTTATGCGTGAAGAATTTGGAGAAATGCTGCGCAGAGCCGGTTATGAAACCGTTGAAATCTGTGACTTTAAAAATGCCGCGCAGACACTTCTTACACTGTCTCCCGATCTTGTCCTGCTGGATTTAAACCTGCCGGATACAAATGGATTTGAAATCTGCCAAGAGATCAAGCGCAAAAGCAGCATACCTGTATTTGTCCTTACTTCCCGTGACCAGCTGCGTGACGAGCTTCACGCGCTGGACTTAGGCGCAGACGAATACCTGACAAAGCCATGCCGCAGGGAGCGTCTGCTGGCGCGTACAGCAAATCTTCTAAAGCGATACGAAGGACGGGCAAATCTGCTGGAAGGCACTGATTTTTTACTGGACCGCATAACTTACACCCTATACATTCATAACCGTTCCATTGTACTTCCTAAAAATCAAGGGAAGCTTCTGGAAATGTTTTTGACTCACGACGGAGAGACTGTATCAAAAGACGACTTGTGCATAGCGCTCTGGGGTACTGCTGAATTTATAGATGAAAACGCCCTTCAGGTAAATCTGACACGCCTGAAAAAAACAATGACAGGACTGGGTATGAAGCAGCAGATCATCCCCGTCCGTGGAATCGGCTATCGATTTTTACCAAAGGAGGCTGATAATGAAAATCCGGAAAATCAGTAAACAATATGCCCCTTGGTTTCTGCTTCTGATGGGTGTTGATATATTTTCAGCATTTCTTTTATGGATTGCAGACGCGGAAGCGTTTATCGCTCTCTCAGCTGTGATTGTACTTGCTTCCATCCTTTTATTTTACGCTGTATGTGTGGTACTCTGCCGTCAGGAAGAAAAAAGAAAACAGGTATTTCTCGATTTTCTGGATCATCCTGATGAACGCCATGAAAGGCTGCTGCAGAAAACCCTGAATCAGGCATATGCTGACTGTGTACACCTAATGGCACAAACACTCCGAGAAAAAAACGCCGCTTATAATCAGGCTCAGATTCAGCTGTCTGATTATGAGGAATATGTAGAAATCTGGGCTCATGAAACAAAAGCTCCCCTTTCCCTTCTGACGCTTCTGATTGATAACCGCAGGGATGAGCTGCCGGAAACAGTGGTCTATAAGCTGGATTCCATACGCAGCCGTATTCAGGAATTTACCAGCCAGATGCTGTATTACTCAAGATTAAAAAGCTCACGAAAAGACTATTTATTTGAACAGATCGAAATCAGCTCCTGCATCGAAGAAGTGCTGGATGACTATATGCCGCTTCTGGAAGAGAAACAATTTCAGATCAGACAGGCTGCATTCGGCACTGTCTATACAGACCGCCGCGGTCTTCTGTTTCTTCTAAGTCAGGCTGTCAGTAATACCGTTAAATATAGCGGCAGAGAACCTTCGATCTTTTTTGCCTTTGAACAGACTGACACCGCTCATGTGCTGCGGATCAGGGATCACGGTACTGGAGTACGCAGCTGTGACCTGCCCTATATCTTTGAAAAAGGCTTCACCGGTGATTCCGGTGAAGTGCGCAGACAGGCAACCGGCATGGGACTATACCTTGCAAAAGAGATGGCGGATGACCTGGGGCTTACTTTGAATGCTGCGTCTGACTGGGGATGCGGTTTCGAACTGGATATTTCTTTTCCAGTCATGTAAGTTACAGTGCAGCCTTCAAGGTCATGAACTTAGATTTTGTAACCATTCAGATAGGGTGTTACATTTGTGGATACCCGGACGCCGGGTGAAAGGAGCTGTCCCATCTTGCAGCGGAGTTTTCAGAAATATAACAAACCCACACTATTGTTCA
>CANDMV010000028.1 GCA_947385875.1 uncultured Eubacterium sp.
TGAGCTGAAAGAGAGCTTTCCATATTTTTTTGAAAAGACAAATTATTTTCCGATTTCATGGCTTAGGACGAGGAGAATGTCGGTTTACCGAATGATATATCGTATGTATTTTTTTATTCAGATGTTGAAAAATGGAACAGTGTAGGCAGCGTCAGGAGCAGGATGATTTCAGTGCAGCCTGACAGACAGTCAGTCAGGAGCAGGATGATTTCAAAGTAGCCTGACAGGAGCAGGATGATTTCAGTGCAGCCTGACAGACGGTCTGAGGCCGTGAGAAAAAGGGAGCGTTTAATGATATTGCAGAATTTTGTATTTCCTAAAAAAGGCATATGTGAAAAAGAAGAGCTTTATTATAGAAAAGTGCAGGGAAATGTTCAGATTATGCGGACGGGAATAAGGCTAAAGGAGTATAGCAGCGTTTCTTTTTTCAGCTATTTTAATGAATTTTCACTGACCAGATGGCGGGATTATACCGGCATTGCAGATTACCGGATGTATCTAAAGATCAGCGGAAAGGGACGAGTGCAGATGCGCCGTGCTGTGTTAAAGGACGGCAGAGTGTTTGATGAAGCGCTGTCGGTGAGAGAATTTTGTACGAGGCCGGATGCATATACGGAGCTGATCTTTGATATTGCTCCAAAAGTAAACGATGGAATTATTTATGCAAAAATAGATTCTAAGTCATCGGTCACAATGGAGCGCGGGTATTTTGAGACAATGCACGGGCCGGCAGCGGATGTACGTATTGCAGTCGGCATTTGTACTTATCATCGGGAGGAATATGTACATCGGACGCTGTCGCTGCTTCAGAAGGCGTTTTTAGAAAATCAGCAGTCTGAGCTTTATGGAAAGTTGAAAGTATACATCTCAGACAATGGTGGGACATTGGACTGCCGGGGAGAGTCAGTGTCCTGTGTGCGAAATAAAAATGCCGGCGGTTCCGGGGGCTTTGCAAGATGTATGATTGAAGCTTTGAATGAATGGGATGCCTATCAGTTTACGCATTTTCTTTTTATGGATGATGATATTTTATTGGAGCCGGAAGCGGTTTACCGTACGTATATGCTGCTTGCGGCCGGCATCAGATACCCGGACGCGACGGTAGGAGGTGCGCTGCTGCGCAGTGATTTTAAGGAAATACAACATGCCTGCGGGGAGAACTGGGAGATTGGAAGGATTATTTCTCCAAAAGCAGGCCTGTGTCTTACAAAAAAACGAGACCTGCTGCGAAACGAACAGGAGCTTCCGGTGCAGTATAACGGATGGTGGTACTGCTGTGTGCCGTTTGGGAGAGAGGAGCGGGACTGTCTGCCTCTGCCGCTGTTTATTCATGGCGATGATATTGAATATGGGATGCGCAGGAAGAAAAAGCTGCTTTATTTAAATGGCATCAGTGTATGGCATGATGCATTTGAAAACCGCAGGGCATCCTGCATGGAATATTATGATATACGCAATACACTGCTTCTTGTCAGTGCATTCTGCGAAAAAAAAGTTTCTAAGAGGCAGGTGGAACGTCTTGTGCTTCGCCGTCTGATTGGTCAGTTTTTGAAATACCGTTATCGTGATATGGAGATGACTGTCAGGGCGGTAAAGGATTTCTGCAGGGGAGCTGAATTTTTAAAAGATCAGGAGCCGGAATCGCTGCATCAAAGGCTTCTGGCTATGGGTTATCAGCCTAAGGATATGACGAAGGAATTAGACCAGCTCCAGCCTGAATGGAGAAATCCAAGAATTGACAGGGAACGGATGTATGTGGAAAAGCATTTTCACCTATATCTGATTCTGCTGCTGAATGGCTGGCTGCTGCCGGGACGAGGGAAAAAGGCGGCGCTGCCGATGGGAGTATGGGCGGGGAAGCTGTTTTGGATAAAAAGAGTGCTTTACTATGACCCTGAGACGGGAAAAGGATTTGAATGTTCTAGAAAATATAAGGAGCTGCGGCATCTTATAAAGAACGGGTATATGATCTGGAGGCTGTTGGAGAAGTACTGGGATCAGGCAGTGCGCAGTTATCAGGTAAATGCCCGTGAGCTGACAGGGGCGGAGTTCTGGATGAAATATCTGGAGCTGTCTTAGATGTTTTTGCCAAAGCCTGCCAATGAACCAAGCTTATAAGCGTTATTATATTGTAAACTTAAGAAAGGAAAACTCATGGAGCGTTCAAAAAAGGCATTGTACAAAGCGTTTGTATACAGCATTACTTTGTCTTACTTGTTTATTTATTACATGCTTGGAGAAGAAAACAAACAGGATAGTCTGACGGCGTGGATTTATTCCAGTAATATAAAAATATATGCTGTATTTCTGCTGATTTTTTTTGGAACATTTTTTGGGGTGTACTGGATCAAGAGCCTGATTGACTGCAAAAGGACAGCATATGTGAATAAAAGCAGTTCTTCTTTATCAAATACATTTCAGATCGTCGTGGTATTGTGTTTTGTTCTGACAGGGTTGGACTTTTTGGACAATGGGGTCTTGTAGAGCAGTTTAAGGAAGTGGGAGTGGTTAATGGAACATTTGGAGATTTTCCGTTGGCTTTTCGAATAATTCTTATGCTGATGTGTTTTTGGTGGACGGCAGCTGTCACTGCAAGGAATGGAGACATAGGCAGGGAGACTTTGTATGCCGTCTATGGATTTTCTGTATTGATGACTTTTATGAATATTTATATCGTAAATCCATTTAGTACGTTAAATGGAAGCGCTGATTTTTCTATGGCGTTATTTGATGATACTTCGGTGACGGAAACTATATACAATGTATTGGACGGTGTGCCGTTTACTTATACGACATCGGGGCTTTATGGTCATTACGCGCTTTTTTTATGGATTCCACTTAAAATATTGGGCAGTGGAAATATTCATTATAAAATCATTGGGCTGCTGGCTGTATGCGGATGTCTGGCGCAGATCGCGGTTATCTATGCAATTCATGTTTTTGGAGGAAAAAGGTGGATACGGGCTGTGCTTGCATTAGCAGCAGTCGTGCGAACTACTTATACATACCCGGCTGTTTCGCCGATACGGACGCTGTTTCCTCTTCTATTATGCTGGTACATGGCATATTTATATCGGCATAAGAAAAAAGCGTGGGGGGGGGGTAAAAAACAGATGGTTCTGGATTGGGTTCGCATTATGCTCGGCGGCCGTTTTATGGAATACAGAGACAGGGCTCGGCTGTCTGATTGGATATGCCGCGTACATATTTGTGGAGCAGTGGCAGAATCATGCATGGCTAGAAAGAAAGATGATATATGTGTATGCATCAGTGGCAGGAGCTTTACTGGGGAGCGTGCTTTTAGCGGTTGTGATCTTAAATTTATATAATTTCAGCTGCGGCTTCACGCATCCGGCATTCAGGGCTTTTTTCTATCCATATGTGAACAGCGCCTTCGCGACGGAAGGGATTCGATGCAATCTTCCTCTTGGAAATCATGCATGGCAGTATCTCATGGCGCTCCTGCTCGGCAGTTTGTGTTGGGCGCTGGGCCATACAAGACTGTGTGGCAGGAAAACAGCTTATATGAATGAGGCTTCTGTGATTGCCGGCATGGCTGCTGCCGGATTGATTGTATTCGCATATTATGTGAATGAAGCACACTGGGGATGCATGAAGATCGTTCATCAGATTGCAGTAATCCTTTCAGCGGTTATAATAACGAAGCTATGGCCGGTTCTTGTGAAATGGAAGGAGCATAGACGGATGGAGCATCAAATCTCAAAATCCATAGTCATCCTTGCGCTTGCAGTGTATTCCGTACTGGCTCTGCAGACATTAAACGATCCGGTTCGTCTGGCTGCTAAAAATAGAGCAGGGGCATACAGCCTGAATGCGGCTGCTGCTGACGCAGAAGCGCTCAGCATGGAAATACCAGAAAATACTTACGGGGTCGGACAGGGCATTCATATTATTTATCATATGCTGGGATGGGATAATCATGCGAAATATCGTGATACGACCAGCATAAATCTAAATGCTTCCGGGAAAGAAGATGCGTTTGATGATTTAAAAGCAGAAATATTAAGGCATGACAGTTTTTTGATCGGAGATGCTTATGAATGTGACAAAAATCTGGCAGCAGCAGTTCTGGCAGAAGATGATCGATATGTTTTGGACAACCAGGTATCTGTCTGCAATATGAATTACAGCTATTATGTGCGTAAAAAGAGGGATAGAAGATGAAAAAAATATCTATCGTAATTCCATGCTACAACGAGGAAGGGAATATTCCTAAATTATATCAGGCAGTTACACAGATGATGAAAGCACAGCTATCTGCTTACCGATATGAAATCCTGTTTGTAGACAATAAATCACAGGATGACAGCCGCAGGCTGATTCGGGAGATCTGTCATAAAGATGCCTGTGTAAAAGCGGTTTTTAACAGGGTCAACTGCGGCCCGAATACCAATCCTTTTTTCGGACTGCGGGAATCAGATGGAGACTGTTCGGTTCTGCTGTACGCTGACTTTCAGGAGCCGGTCGAAATGATACCTAAGATGGTGGAAGAATGGGAGAAGGGAAATCCGGTAGTATGTATGATTAAAACGAGCAGCCGGGAAAATAGATTTGTATACTTTCTGCGTGATCTTTATTATAAGGTGTTTACACATATGAGTTCAGTATCTCAGATCCGCCAGTTTACCGGGTTCGGACTTTATGACAAGAGCTTTATTGATACCATCCGTATGCTGGACGATCCGGTTCCTTTCCTGAAGGGAATTGTAGCAGAATATGCGCCGGAGCATATTGAGATTCCATATGAGCAGCAGAGACGGCAGGCGGGGAAAAGCTCTTTGAATTTTATGAGATATTATGATTCTGCTATGCTGAGCTTTACCAGCTATACAAAAGGAGGGCTTAGAGCAGCGATTTTTGGCGGGTTTCTGATCGCGGCCGCAAGCTTTCTGGTCGGGCTGGCTTATCTGGTGCAGAAGCTGCTGTACTGGGATCGTTTTGCAGCCGGAAATATTCCTATTCTGCTCAGCGTGCTGTTTTTAGGCGGCGTGCAGCTGTTTTTTATAGGGCTGTTAGGAGAATATGTAATGAGTATAAATACAAGGGTGATAAACAGGCCTATGACGATGGTGGAGGAACGAATTAACTTTGCAGAGAAATCTGACAGTTCATAATCCTAGTTTAAAGACGTTTCAGAAGCGTTTATGGAATATTTTTAACGGAGCAGCACTTAGAAAGGAAATGTTATGCAGCTTTTTGAGTTTCAGAAAATGGAAATAGAGGGCGTGTTTTTAATTACCCCTTTTTCAGCCGGGGATGAGCGGGGGAAAATGATCAAAGACTATTCTGCCGAGGTATTTGGCAGAGAACATATTATATTTGAACCAAAGGAGACACTTTATATTTCAAGCCATAAAAATGTAATCCGGGGACTGCATGTACAGCGGGTAAAGGAACAGCCTAAGCTGATTCGGTGTATCAGCGGGTGCATTTTTTGTGCAGCTGTGGATATAAGGATGGAAAGCAGTACATGTGGAAAATGGGTTTCGGCTGAGCTTACGGAGGAAAATGGGCAGGAGTTATATGTTCCGGGAGGCTGTGCGGTAGGTACGCTGGCGCTGGAGGATTCCCAGTTCACTTGTAAGTGTGGGGAAAACTATTATGGGCAGTATGAGGATGGCGTCAGGTGGGATGATCCTGATTTGAAGGTGGCATGGCCGCTGCAGCTGCTGGGCGGGGAACCTGTGATATCTGAGAAGGATAGGAAGCTGCAGGGTTATCAATCGTACATGAAAAGAAATAAAGGGGGTATTTGAAAATGGAAACGAAAGAACTGGCAAGAAGAATTAGAAAACACGCAGTTGAGATGACCCACGCATCTCATGCATCCCATATTGGAGCTGTATTGTCTTTAGCGGATATTGTAGCAGTTTTGTACCATGATGTGCTGCATTATGATGCTTTAAATCCTGAGTGGGAGGATAGAGACAGGATTGTGCTGAGTAAAGGCCACGCAGGTATTGCGATCTATTCAGTATTAGCTGAATGCGGGTTCTTCCCGATCTCTGAGCTAGATAGATATTATCAGAATGGAAGTCCGTATTCAGGACATGTATCGCATAAGGGAGTGCCTGGAGTAGATATTTCTACCGGAAGTCTTGGTCACGGGGCCGCGATCGCGTGCGGGATGGCTCTGGGAGGAAAAGCTAAGAAAAAGGATTATCATGTCTATACGATTGTTGGAGATGGAGAGTGCGAAGAGGGAGTAATATGGGAAACAGCCATGATCGCAAGCCATAAGAAGCTAGATAATTTTACAGTTATTGTAGATGCAAATAAGATGCAGGGCATGGGGGACTGCAAGGATACAGCGGCATTGTATCCGATGGCGGAAAAATGGGAAAGCTTTGGCTTTTTTGTAGTAAATGTAGAAGATGGAAATGACGTGGAGCAGCTAAAGAGCGCGTTTGCAGAACGGATGGCAGGAAAGCCCAGATGTGTGATCGCTAATACGATTAAAGGGAAAGGGATTTCTTTTATGGAAAATGATATTCTGTGGCATTTCAGAGATCCGCAGGGTGAACTATATGAACGGGCAATACAGGAATTGGAGGATTGCAGATGAGAACGGCAATTATAAAAAGGTTGGGAGAGCTTGCGCAGTTAGATGATAAAATAGCGCTGATAACAGGAGATTCAGGGTATAGCGTTGTAGAACCATTTATTGAAAAATATCCGGAAAGGTGCTTTAACTTAGGGATTAACGAGCAGGCAATGGCTTCTATTGCAGCTGGAATGGCGCTGGAAGGCTATAAAGTATATGTATATGGAATCGGAAATTTTCCTACGCTTCGCTGTCTGGAGCAGATTCGTAATGACATCTGCTATCATAATTTGAATGTAAAAATATTAGCTACTGGCGGAGGATTTGCTTACGGACAGCTAGGCATGAGCCATCATGCTACAGAAGAAATTGCGGCTATGAAGCCGTTTGAAAATATGAGGCTTTATATGCCGGCAGATCCTAAGGAAGCTGTTGGTGCATTGGATGTTTTGTATAATTACTGTGGGCCGGGCTACATTCGTTTAGGACGAGGGCACGATGAAAAAATATACAAGGAGGGAAATAAGATCGATGTGACAAAAGCGGTAAAGTTTTTTGATAGCTGTGATATTAATATCTTTGCATCTGGAACAATACTGGCTGAGGCTGTAAAAGCTGTGAAAGAGCTCAGAGAGAAAGGGATTATGACAGGATTGTATAGCTTTCCGTGTGTCAAGCCAATTGATACAGAAACAATTTCTCATGTGGCTGAAAAATGCCGGACAATTATAACACTGGAGGAGCATAGTATCATTGGCGGATTCGGCTCTTCTGTTGCAGAGACGGTATCTGGAATGGAGGGAAGACGTGCGCAGGTTATAAGAATGGGATTAGAAGATAAATTTACTGAAGTGGTCGGCAGTCAGGATTATTTGAGAAAGTGTTATGGTATTTCTTCAGACAGCTTGGTAAAGCGAATTGAGAATATTTATATTAAAAGCTGACTAGGTGTATACCAGATTATAAGAGGAGGAGATTATTTATGAGAGAACATTGTATTGTATGCGGCGCACCTTTCATGAAACCGCCATTATATGTATGCCGAAATATGCCAGGAGTGTCACAGAATCTCCCGACAAAAGAGAATTTGGAAAACGATCATCCTATTGATTTGAATTTGTGCCAGTGCAGCGGATGCGGGCTAGTGCAGTTCGACTGTGAGCCGGTGGCATATTACAGAGATTCTACGCGTGCAGGAGAACGCTGTGATGCTTTGGTTGATTTACGTAGAAAGCAGTACAGACATTTGATAGAAACATATCATCTTCAGGGAAAAAAGATTTTGGAAATCGGAGCAGGAAAAGGCGGATTTTTGAAAACTCTGAAAGAAATGACAGAGTATCAGATTCAGGAATACGGAATAGAAAATAATCCAGAATTCGTTCAAATCGCAAGAGAGATAGAAGGAGTCAATGTTCAGCAGGGATTTACAGAATCATCAGACATGAAAATAGAAGGAGCTCCTTTTGACGCATTTGTTTCTTTTTCTTATCCTGCAAGACTCATTGAACCGAATACAATGCTGCAGTGTGTTTCTAATAATCTGGCTGATGAAGGTGTAGGACTGATTATGGTGCCAAGCATGGAGCATTTGTTAGAGCCGGAAGGCTTTTATGATCTTGCAATCGATCATATCGCATATTACAGCGAGGATACACTTAGATTTTTATTACAGAAGAATGGATTTGATGTATTGGAACACGGAGAAGTATCTCAGCTTTATATATATGCGGTTGTGAAAAAACGTGGATTGAATCATATAGCACAAAGCTGGTCAGGTGTAGGACGTTTGACAGAAATAATCAGAGAGTTTGTATATGATTCTACAAAGAATGGAAGAAAGCTTGCGGTCTGGTGTGCAGGGCATTTTGCGTTTACCGTATTATCTATATCTGAGATTGGAGATCAGGTGGCATATATTATTGATAATGCAGATTTTAAACAGGGACGATTTGCCCCTGCTTCACATGTGCCGATTAAAGCTCCAGAATATTATAAGGAAGAACCTGTGGATACTATTCTTATTTTGGGACCCATTTATATTGATGAAATAATAAAAGAAATAAGAACGAAATGTTCACCAAATATTATGATTGCAGCTATGGATAAAAGCGGTTTGAGAACGGGGCTTTAATTGACATTTGAATGTAGAATAAAATCAATTTGGAAAGGACAGCTATGACCGTATCAGAATACATATTCGATTTTTTACAGCAGAAAGGAATAGATACCATATATATGGTATCCGGCAGCTCTGCCATGTGGCTGACAGATTCCTTATATAAAAATGAAAAGCTTCAGGCGGTCTGTATGCATCACGAGCAGGCGGCAGCGATGGCCGCAGACTTATATGGCCGTATGCGTGGTGTGCCGGGAGCGGCGCTGGTAACGATCGGGCCGGGAGCAGCGAATGCTGTGACAGGAGCAGCGCAGGCGTATGTGGATTCAAGCGCTCTTTTTATTATTTCGGGGCAGGCAGGCTCCAGGCTGCTGCGCTATGAGCAGGAGACGGGAATCCGCCAGCATGGGACACAGAGTCTGAATTTAGAGCCGATGGTGTCTTCCATTACAAAATATTTCGCGGCGGTTTTAGACCCGGCTGATATCCGCTATCATATGGAGCGCGCATATTTTGAGGCAGTCAATGGAAGGAGAGGGCCTGTGTGGATTGATGTGCCTGTGGACATTCAGAATAAGCAGGTTCCACAGATTATGAGGGCGTTTTTAAGTGCCGAGGTGAAATCTGCGCAGGAAACAGCAAATCTTCAAGATGTATCGGAAACTATGCGGACAGAATCAAATACTGTGCTTTTGGAAGATGCCATTTCTAAGGCGCTGGAAAAAGTGGCAGATTCTAGAAAGCCGCTTCTTCTAGTGGGAGGCGGCGCTGATAAAAAGACAGTAGCTGCAGTCACACAAAAGCTGCATATCCCGGTAGTGACATCCCGGATGGGGATTGACAGGATTGCTTCAGATGATCCGTATTATGTGGGACGGATTGGCGCTTATGGACAGAGGGCTGCGCATTTTGCCGTTCAGCAGGCGGATGTACTTCTGATTCTTGGATGCCGTCTTTCTGTGTCTTCGATTGGATATTATCCAGAACGGTTTGGGGAAAATGCATTTAAGATTCAGGCTGATCTTGATCAGAAAGAGCTGGATAAGCCGGATGTACCGATAGATTTAAAGCTGTGCATGTCAACAGAAGGATTTGCTAAGAAGCTTTTGACGTTGGAGCCGCTAGCTTGTGATGAATGGGCAGCTTACTGCAGAAATCTAAGAGACAGGTATCCTGTGGTAACAGAAGAATACCGCAGATGCAATCCGCTGAATTCTTATTATTTTACAGAATTGCTGAGCAGGATGGCGCCGGAGAATGCAGCAGTTGTTGTAGATACCGGAAGTGTCTGTAATGTAGCTTCACAGGCATGGCATTTGAAAAAGGAACAGCGTTTTTTGGTATCAGGAGGACTGTCCTGCATGGGCTTCTGGGCAGGAGCGATTGGATGCTGCGGCGGTGATGTGCCTGTGCTTGCGTTATCTGGCGACGGGAGTGTCTCTATGAATATTCAGGAGTTTGCGACGCTGATGTATCACCATTTTCCGCTCAAATTGTTCGTCTATCAGAATCATGGATATATGCTGATACGCCATAATCAGCATAATTATATGGAAGACAGGTTTTTGGGAGTTGGGGAAGACAGCGGGCTAAAAACGCCGGATTACTGTAGGGTGGCGGCAGCTTACGGCCTTCCGTCTGTACGGATTTCTTATGGAGACGATATAGAAGCAAAGCTTCAGGAGGTGCTGTCAGCAGACTGGCCGGTAGTCTGTGAAGTCATGCTAGAGACATTTGGCCCGCTTGCGCCTCGGATTGCGTCAAAGGTCATGCCGGACGGCAGCTTAAAAGCAGCGGAGTTCGATGATCTGGCTCCATTTCTGCATGAGGAAGATAAGCCGGAGTCGTTTGTATAGTGAAAGTAAGTTATTTAATGACATCGGGTGTGAAAAGCAGTGGTATAGCAGCATAAGATCTTGGCAGTTACATATATGGGAAGTGTGAGATGAAGGATGAAAATCTGTATAAAAATATCGAATTTTATAAAGGAAAGCGAGTATTGGTTACTGGCCACACTGGATTTAAGGGTGCATGGCTGACGGCGGTTTTGAATTTTTTGGGAGCTGACGCTGCAGGGTATGCGTTGGCACCGGAGCCGGGATGTCTGTATGAAAAGATCGGCGGGGACGAGCTGATATGTAATGTGACAGGAGATTTGTTGGACAGCGGCCTGCTGGAGAAGACAGTACAAAGGCTTCAGCCGGAGATTGTCCTGCATCTGGCGGCGTTTGGATTTATCAAAGAGTGCTTTATGGAACCGCTCCGGGCATATCGGACAAACCTTATGGGAAGTGCAGTCCTGTTGGAGACGCTTAGAAATTGTCCATCTGTAAAGAGCATTGTCCTCGTATCTACAGATAAAGTCTATAAAAATAAAGGAGACGGCGCTTCCTATCAAGAAGAGGATGCGCTGGACGCGGCAGACCCATATTCCTGCAGCAAGATCTGCATGGAATATTTGGCACGGGATTACCGCGCATCTTATTTTCAGGCAGACAGCGGCAAGGCAGGGATTGCGGTTGTGCGCGCGAGCAATGTTCTGGCGGGCGGCGATCATGTAAAGACAAGGCTGATTCCGTCTATTTTAAAATCAGTATCGGAAGGATCAGCGGTACAGCTGCGTAATCCATCGCAGACAAGGCCCTGGCAGTCTGTACTGGACGCATTGGACGCATATTTAACAGTTGCCAGGATGATGTATGAAAAGCCGTCGGCATATGCGGGAGAATGGAATATCGGGCCGGGACGAGACGGCATCCGTTCGGTATCGTGGGTTTTTGACAAGATCAGGGAATCCTTTGAGGGCCTTGATTACCGTGAGGGCGGGCAGCTTCAGGTGGCTGAGTCTAAGACGCTGGGACTGGATATACAAAAAGCGCTGGACAGGCTGGAATGGATGCCTAGGATGTCCTGTGAGGAAACAGTCAGGCAGACGGCAGAGTTTTTTAAATGCCAGACGGAGGGACAAAAGGAACGGGAGATCTGTACGCGGATGATTGCGGCATATTACGGTCAAGATTCTGTGTGAGCTGGAATGTCACGGATGAAGAAGGAGCTGATATAGCAGTAAATGCGGGAGGGGCTTCAGAAAAAGATAGAAACAGTGCAAATGCAGGCAAAAAAGTGAATAGCCAGAGCAGCGAAAGCAGGAGGGGCTTCAGAAA
Source organism: uncultured Eubacterium sp. (assembly GCA_947385875.1). GTDB lineage: Bacteria > Bacillota > Clostridia > Lachnospirales > Lachnospiraceae > Eubacterium_J. Next base: position 11,849 of record CANDMV010000028.1, read on the forward strand.
AAGATAGAACAGTGCAAATGCAGGCAAAAAAGTGAATAGCCAGAGCAGCGAAAGCAGGAGGAGCTTCAGAATAAGATAGAACATTGCAAATTCAGGCGAAAAAGTGAATAGCCAGAGCAGTGAAAGCACGAGAAGCTTCAGAGTAAGAGTACCACGGCATGAATGCAGGAGAAAGGGAATGATATGAAGAGAGAATGGAAAAACGAAGAGGAGGCACGGCTGGAGATCACAGGCTTAGTGGCTGAATATTACCATGCGTTTAAAGAGGATAAAAGAGAGTATCGACAAGGAGATCGGATTCCATATGCCGGACGCGTGTATGATGAAAAAGAAATGTGCCGGCTGACGGAAGCAGTACTGGATTTTTGGCTGACATCTGGAAGGTTTGTGGATGAATTTGAGCGGGAGTTTGCCCGGTGGCTTGGAGTACGCTATGCGAGTCTGGTAAACAGCGGTTCTTCCGCGAATTTAATTGCGTTTTTTGCACTTACATCCGAAGAACTGGGGGAGCGTGCAATCAGGCGCGGTGATGAGGTGATTACAGCTGCAGCCGCTTTTCCGACTACAGTAACTCCGATGATTCAATACGGGGCTGTGCCGATATTTTTGGATATTACAATACCGCAGTATAATATCGATATTCATATGCTGGAGGCTGCTTATACGGAAAGAACAAAAGCAGTCTTTGTGGCGCACACACTGGGCAATCCATTTGATCTAAAAGCGGTAAAAGAGTTTTGTGACAGGCATCGTCTGTGGCTGGTTGAGGATAATTGTGATGCTTTAGGCGGTACCTATACACTTGGTGGAAAAGAGAAGCTGCTGGGAACAGTGGGAGATCTTGGAACGTCCAGTTTTTATCCGCCGCATCATATGACGATGGGAGAAGGGGGATGTGTTTATACAGATAATCCACAGCTTCATCGGCTGATAAGGTCTTTTCGTGACTGGGGCCGTGACTGCATGTGTGCATCCGGTCAGGATAATTTCTGCGGCCATCGATTTGAAGGACAGTATGGAGAGCTTCCGACAGGATATGACCATAAATTTGTATACAGCCATTTTGGATTTAATCTAAAGACGACTGACCTTCAGGCAGCCGTAGGCTGTGAACAGCTGAAAAAGCTTCCTTCGTTTGTCGCAGCCAGAAGACATAACTGGAAGCGGCTTTATGACGGCCTTTTATGTATTCAGGATAAAATCATTCTGCCGCAGCCTGCTGATAACAGTAATCCGAGCTGGTTTGGATTTTTAATGACTGTTCGCGAGGGAATAGACTGTGTGGAGGTTATCAAGCAGATCGAGAACAGGGGCATTCAGACAAGACGGCTTTTTAGCGGCAATCTGGTAAAGCATCCGTGTTTTGATGAAATGCGTGCAAATCAGAGAGGTTATCGTATCGCAGGCTCGCTGGAAAATACAGACCGCGTGATGCGAGATTCCTTCTGGGTGGGCGTATATCCGGGAATGGATGATGCGCGGGTGGATAGGATGATTGAAGTAATCAAAGAGGCATTAGCGGGGCAGAATGGATGAGAAAAATAGTCATTACCGGCGCTACCAGCATGATCGGCATAGCGTTGATTCAGGCAGCATTATCAGATCCGGCTGTGGAAAAGATCTATGCAGTCGTAAAGCCGGATACTGAAAAAAGAAATCGGATTCCATCTGATCTGCGCATTCAGGTCATACCCTGCGATGTGACAGATTATGGCAGACTTGCTTCGTACATATCTGATGAATGTGAGGTGTTCTATCATCTGGCATGGCCGAGAACTGACACATATGAAGAAAATGATGTGGATATTATATGGAAATGCCGCAATATGCAGGCAGTGCTGGAAGCGGTTCGTGCAGCAGCAGACATGGGATGTAAAAAATTTGTCGGAGCAGGGTCGCAGTCTGAGTATGGTATTGTAAATGCGGAAAAAATATCTCCTGCTATGGACTGTCATCCAGTGCGCGCGGACGGGATTTCGCATCTGGCAGCGGGGCAGCTGGCACGTATGGTGTCTTCGCGTTTTGGGATGAGCTGTATCTGGATGCGGATTTTCAGTGTATACGGCAGATATGATCGTCCAAATTCTCTAATTAGCTCTACGATAGCAAAACTGCTAAGAGGTGAGCACTGTTCCTTTACGCCTTCCGAGCAGATGTGGGATTATCTGGAGGCAGATGATATAGGCAGGGCATTTTATTTGGTTGGAGAAAAATCTGTGGGACATCATATTTATTGTGTTGGAAGCGGGACGGCAAGGCTGCTGCGTGAATATATCGAAACGATTAGAGATCTTGTGGCACCGGATGCACGGCTGGGATTCGGTGAGCTGGATTATCCGCCGAATCCGATTATGCATTTGTGTGCAGACATTACAGATCTTTCTTATGATACGGGATGGAAGCCAGCCATTACATTTGAAGAAGGGATACGGAGACTGGTGTTATGAGGAAAATACTCAAAAGCGCATGGCAGCTGACAGAATCTGCGGTATACATGTTTCTGCGCATCGTAACTCGATTCACAGGGAAAAAACTGACGGAACAGGCAGCGGCTTCCTTTCTGCAGTTTGTGAAATTTGGCATTGTCGGGCTGAGTAATACGGTTATTTCTTATATGATATATGCATCCAGTCTGTTGTTTTTCAAAAGCAGGCATCTGCTGCCGGAGACGGATTATCTGGCTGCGCAGATGCTTGCGTTTTTGCTTTCAGTGCTGTGGGCATATTATTGGAATGACCGTGCAGTGTTTCAGACTGGACGCAGTGGGCAGAGAAAGGTCTTTCAGACATTGATGAAGACGTATCTTACGTATTCGTTTACGGGGTTGTTTTTAAGCGGGGGACTTCTGATTCTCTGGGTGTATATCGGGATACCGGAATTGGCTGCACCAGCTTTGAATTTATTGTTTACGGTTCCTCTAAATTTTTTGATCAATAAATTCTGGACGTTTAAACCGGACGAGAAAGGATGATAAATGTCACTATTCATGGGTCAGGAATGCGCACCAGCTGCAACGTAAAATTTTGTAACCGTTCAGATACAGTGTTACATATTGGCTGTGAGGACGCTGAGAGAGGGAATCTGCCCGGTCTGTCGGCGTCCGTTCCAGAATGCTAAGAATCCCTAAGCATTCTGCATCTGCGCTGTGGCACCGGACGGTCGCGGCACCCAGTCCGCCCCGGCCTAAGGCCGGAAGCTAAAGGTGCCGCTGCGGCTTCGCCGCCTGTGTATAGAACAGAATGCTAAGGGCTTCTAAGCATTCTTTCAAAGCCGCTGACAGACCGGGCAGATTCCCTCTCTCAGCTGTTCGTGACATGCATTACATGAAACGATCTATACATAATGGCTGTCAGATCAGTAATCTTAGATCAGCAGCTCACGGTATAAGGTTCTGGTAATGTATGTATAGTTTTCATTTTTAATCAGTATTTCTCTAGATCTAAATCGATTCGCGATGAGACTTTCATAGCAATGCAATGCTTATCAAAAACAGCCGGATGAGGGGAGCAGGCCTGCCTTCTGGCGACGTTGGAAGAATGCTTAGAAGCCCTTAGCATTCTGTTCTATACACAGGCGGCGAAGCCGCAGCAGCACCTTTAGCTTCCGGCCTTAGGCCGGGGCGGACTGGGTGCTGCGACCGTCCGGTGCCACAGCGTAAACACAGAATGCTTAGGGATTCTTAGCATTCTGTAAAAGTCACCAGAAGACAGGCCTGCTCCCCTCATCCGGCGTCCGGGTATCCATATATGTAACACTGTATCTGAATGGTTACAAAATCTTAAGTGAATGATATTGGCCGTGAATAGCAGCCGATAATTTTGAAAATGAAAAGCTTTTTATAGCTTTACACAATTTAATATTTTTGGTATGATAGGACTATCTTATAGCGGATTCCCGCTGCTGCTCTTTGTGCAGCAGCGGGTTTTTATACTCACGAGTGACAGCGTATCAATATATCAGGAGGATGAGAATGGAACATGTAAATTCACAAAAACCACGCATCCTGATTGTGGATGATGTAGAAGCGAATCGTTTTATACTGAGAAATATTATTGTAGACATGGGGTATCAGCCTGTACTGGCAGAAAACGGCGTGCAGGCATTGAAAATATTTCCAAGATGTAATCCGCAGCTGGTCTTACTGGATGTCGCCATGCCGGAAATGGATGGATTTGAATTCTGCAAGATCGTTAAGGACAATCCGAATACCAGGGATGTGCCGATTATATTTATATCTGCATTTGTAGATGGACAGGATATTGTAAAGGGATTTAAGATGGGATGTGAGGATTATGTCACAAAACCGTTTATTCCTGAGGTAGTCAAAGCGCGTGTCGGCGTGCATCTTAAGCTGTCAGTGGCTACCAAGAATTTATCAGAGCTGAACCGCCGCCTGCAGATGTCGGTGCATGAACAGCTGGAGCAGATGGAGCAGGAAAAAAAGAGTGTGCTGTATGCTCTGGCAAATGTGGCGAGGGAGAATTCCTGTTATGGGGAATCGTATTTGAAACGGCTGCAGCATAACTGCCGGATTCTGGCACAGGCAATGCAGCTGTCGGAAGCATATGAAAATATCATATCAGAGACTTTTGTCGAAGCGATTGAGCTGGCGGCTCCGCTATGCGACGTGGGCAATATCGCTGTGCCGCTGGAAATTCTGCGAAAGAACTCAGAGCTGACACCGGATGAAATAGAGATTAAGAAGCGGCATACGATTGTCGGGGCTAAGATTTTAGAAGATCTGAATGTTAAGGATGATTATAATGAATTTATGCAGATGGCAGTAGATCTTGCACGGTATCATCATGAGAACTGGGACGGCAGCGGGTATCCTGAGGGAATCAGCGGGGAACAGATTCCGCTGGCCGCGCAGATTGTGGCGGTAGTAGATACATATTGTGCTCTGACAGAGCAGGGAGCCGGCCGCAGGGCATATACAAATGAGGAGGCAGTTGCAGTGATGCAGGGGGATGCGGGGGTGAGATTTCATACTTATATTTATGAGATTTTTAAGAAAATATCCAGACAGCTGCGATAGGCAAGGAATACCCAAAGGGCACACCGTAGTGCTCTGCACAGGGGAATTAAGGAAATCCTCATAGATATTCTAAGACAGGAGACAGGCCGAATGGAAAATGAAAAAAGCCGGATAAAAGAACAATTAGAAGAGCAGTTTAAAATAGAGCGCCGCATACTGTTAGTTTACTGTCTTTACTGCATTTTATTTACGTCTGTCACAATGCGGGGCGGATGGCCGTTGTGGCTTGCGGCAGTCATAGATGTGAGCTGGCTTGCGGGCTTTGTCATACACATGGCAGGAGTTCGCAATTATCAGTTTCGGGCCTGCTTTATGGCGGGAATGATACAGATTCAAATCGTCATGTGGTCTGTATGCATCGGCAGCCTGTCTATGGCAATACCGGTGCTGGCAGCGTTTACGGTGGCTCTTGGATTGTATGGAATACCAGAGCTGATGTACATATCTGTTGCTTCTGTTACATTTTTAAATTTTTATCATATATTGATTGTGCGTTCGATCGACTTTACATCCGGGAATACAGCTATTCAGACGGTTCTGGAGATTGCAGCGGTTTATTTCATTATTTATGCCATACGTATTCTGAATAAAAAACAACTTGAAGACGTTGAAAAGCAGATGGATGTGATCGAATCGTTAAAAGGTGCTGAGCGCAGTAAGGATGATTTTCTGGCAAATATCAGCCATGAGATTCGTACGCCGATCAACACGATATGTGGAATGAGTGAAATTGTGCTGAGAGAGGAGCTTTCTGACGAGGTGCGGACAGATGTATATAGCATACAGGCAGCGGGGCGTAATCTGCTGTCTATTGTCAGTGATGTTTTGGATTTCTCAGAACTACAGTCTGGAAAAATGGCGCTGGCGGAGGAGACATACAATATCACCTCTACGGTAAATGATGTGATTAATATGTCTATGGCACATAAAGTAAAGAAGCAGATCGAGCTGATTGTAGACTGTGATGCAAATCTGCCCAGCGGCTTGCATGGTGATGAGCAGAAAATCCGAAGAATTATTTTGAACCTGATGGATAATGCGCTGAAATTTACCGAAGAAGGCTGCGTGAGCATTTGTATTAATTTTCGAAAGACAGATTATGGGATTAATCTGGTCGTATGTGTCAGGGATACCGGCATTGGATTAACAGAAGAAAATGTAGAGAAGCTATTTACAAGCTTTAATCAGATCGATGCAAAGCGGAGCCGCAAAGAGGGCGGCATCGGGCTAGGGCTTGCTATTTCACAGGCAATGGTGGAAAAGATGGGCGGCTTTATCACTGTATCTAGTGAATATGGCTCAGGAAGTGAGTTTCAGTTTGCGATTCCACAGGAAGTAGTAGATCATACGCCGATTGCGGTCGTCCGTGAACCAGAGAGACTGAATGTAGCAGTCTATATCAATATGGAACAGTTTGACCGGATCGAAATCCGGGATGAGTATGACAGAGTGATCCGGCATATGATCGGCCAGCTGAAAGTAAAGAGTCATTTCTGCCAGAATCTGGCAGAATTAAAGCGGCGGGCAGAGCGTGAGATCTTTTCGCATATTTTTATCAGTATGGTAGAATATGAAGAAGCCCGGAATTTTTTTGATAAAATATCCGGCATGACAAAAGTGATTATGATCTTAGACCGTCTGGACGACGAAAGGATTCAGAATGAAAAAATATATCGTCTGTATAAGCCCCTTTTTATACTGCCGATAGTTATGATATTAAATGAAGAAAAAATAATTCAGGGTATGGATGAAAACTGTTATCATCATGGCAGGTTTGCTGCGCCGGATGTGAATGTGCTGGCGGTCGATGATAATCTGATGAATATCCGGGTGCTGGAGGGTCTGCTGCGCCCATATAAAATTAAACTCTCGATGGCTACCAGCGGTGCAGAAGCGCTGGATAAAATAGATTCTATGAATTATGATTTAATATTTATGGATCACATGATGCCGCAGATGGACGGAATCGAGACAATGCATCGGATTCGTCAAAAGCAGGGCAATTATTTTAAAAAGATTCCAATTATCGCGCTGACGGCAAATGCCATCGGCGGAATGCGGGAAGTCTTTCTGGGAGAAGGATTTCAGGATTTTATGTCAAAGCCGATAGAATTGTCTGTGCTGGAGCGTGTGCTAAGGCGTAATCTGCCTCAGGAGAAGATGATGCGGGCAGAGGAAGAGCGCGAAAAAGCGGCAGGTAAGGCAGCAAAAGAGTACGGGAAGGCAGTACGCGAAGGAGCAATCGTCCATGAGAAGCCAAGGTATGCAGAAACGGAAGAATATGAGGAAGCAGTAAACGCAGAAGCTGAAATGCATGAGATACAGAAATGTTCAGAATCGGATGAGCGAGAGCCGGTGACGTGTGCAGCAGGCGTAAAGAATGCTGAAAAAGCGGATCAGCGTATATCCGGGAAAAGTCTGTGTATAGAAGCAGGCATACAGGAGACCGAGCCACGGACGGATCTGCCTTCAGAGCGATTTCATGAACAGATGGGTATAAAGTATTGTGGAGGATTAGAAAATTATATAGAGATTTTAAAAATAACCTATAGAAGCGGAGAGGATTATAAGGCTAAGCTTCAAAAATGTTTTGACGGGCAGGATTGGAAGAATTATACGATTTATGTCCATGCTTTAAAAAGCAGCATGATTAATATTGGGGCTGAGCAGCTTGCAGGTCTGGCAAAAGAGCTGGAGCTTGCGGGCAGGCAGGATGATGAGACTTTTATCCTGGAGCATCATGATGCCATGATGCAGGAATATGCGCAGGTATTGCTGGCAATAAAGAAAAGCAGGATAATTGATCCGTGTGGTCAGGCAGAAGCAGGGAATAGAGTAACTGTGACAGATATGGAAATAGAAAATACGGCTGAAGTGAAGATGGGAAAAGCTGCGACGACCGTTCATTTGGAACCGATCGAGGATGCACAGCTGGATCAATATGCGGCAGCGTTTGAGGAGGCAGCATTCGCATTTGACGAAGATGCTATGATGTCAGCTGCGCAGCATTTAATGCAGTGCAGTTATCGCGGGCATTCGCTGCAGGAACCGATGGAAAGGGTTATGAAAAAAGTCAGAATGTCTGATTATATGTCTGCTTCGGAAATTATATTTAACATAAAGAAAGAATTTTTCGTTTCGTATAGATAGAGTTTCATAAAAGAACTATGCTTAGATTACTGCATTAAGTTTAGACGTAGAAATCAGACAAAATTAAGCTGAAATTTATGAATTGGATTACGAAGATAACGTTTTAAAATATTTTATGCTGAAGATGATGAAAGTTATTTCCGACCGAATATTGATGAAGCTTTTACATAGTATCAGTGTGAAGATATAAATGTATAAAAAATAAATAGAAATTTATTATTTTAACAGCAGCGGTATTATTTCGCAATATTGATGAGTCTTTTATAGTATCAGTGTGAAGAGATAGATGTATAAATAACAAATAGAAATATCGCATATTGTCAGAAGATATATTATGAGGGAAAGGAGCTTGGTATGCGTGAAAAATTGCATCGATTGCTGCATTGGAAGGAGTATGAATTAAGAGAGCAGTTATTCGGGCTGATTCTAATTGTAGGTCTTTTGGTATCTGTAACAGCGATCATTGCAGGCTTTGCGTTAGAAAATTACTTAGTGAATGCGCTTATGCTCTGCAGTCTTGTGATGATTATTCTGGTGGCGTTTGTAGCGACTTTTAAATATCATAAGATTGATTTTGCCGCGATGCTGTTTGCGGTATTGATGATCTGCGGTATTTTTCCGATTATGTTTTTTGCAAGTGGAGGGATTCAGGGCGGCGCGACGGTCTGGTTTGTGCTTGGGCTTTTGTATATTTTTTTAATGTTCCGGGGAAAGAAGCTGTTTTTCTTTTTATTTGTAGCGATGCTTGCAGATGTAGCTACCTATGTGTTCGCGTATCAGCGTCCGGATTTCATTACGGCGCTGGGTTCGAAATCCGAGGTATATTATGATTCCTTGTTCGCTGTGCTGACGGTAGGAATTGCAGTGGGATTTATTATGCGTTTTCAGGTTCAGCTGTATGAAAAGGAGCGTGAACTGACCCTGAGGCAGAAAGAGGAGATCGAGCAAATCAGCAGGTCTAAGGATGCTTTTTTTACAAATATGAGCCATGAGATCCGCACGCCGATCAATACGATCATCGGGTTAAATGAAATGATACTGCGTGAGGATATTTCGGATGAAGTAGCTGAGGATGCTATCAATGTCAAAAATGCCAGCAAGATGCTTCTGACGCTGATTAACGATATACTAGATTTTTCACAGATTGAAAGCGGCCGTATGAGCATTGTGCCGGTAGAATATCATACAAAAGAACTCTTTGGCGAAGTCGTGGATCTGATTCAGCCTCGTGCAAAAGAAAAGATGCTGGATTTTTATATCAATATTGACAGCGGGCTGCCTTCTATGATGCTCGGTGATGATGTGCGCATTAAGCAGGTATTGACTAATATACTGACGAATGCGGTAAAATATACGCAGGCGGGTTCTGTGACGCTGAATGTTCAGGGAGAGGTGCTGGCAGAGGGGACGGAGCGGCTTGCGATTTCGGTGTCGGATACTGGTATCGGGATAAAAAAAGAAGACTTAGAGACGCTGTATGATTACTTTAAACGGGCAGACAGAGAGAAAAACCGTGAAATAGAGGGAAGCGGACTTGGACTGTCAATCAGCAGGCAGCTTGTGGGCCTGATGGGCGGCAGGATTACGGTAGACAGTATCTATACGAGAGGATCTGTGTTCACTGTTTTTTTAGAACAAAAAATCATAGATTTAAAGCCAATCGGCAGGATGGATTATCTGGAAAAGCTGCGCAGCTGGGGACGCGGCTATTACAAGCAGAGCTTTGAGGCGCCAGAGGCGAAGGTTTTAGTGGTGGATGATAATGAAGCGAACCTGATGGTTGCCCAAAAGCTGATGCGTGCGACGAAGGTCCAGATCGATAAAGCACTGAGCGGGGAGCAGTGCCTGGAATTGACGAAGAAAAAGATGTATCATGTCATTTTATTAGACTGCATGATGCCGGATATGGACGGGATACAGACTCTAAGGGCAATCCGCCGTCAGGAAAACGGGCTGTGCCGGGATACGCCTTTGATTGCCCTGACAGCAGAGGCAGCCGCAGGGAATGGGCAGAAGTATCTTGACAGCGGTTTTGATGGATATTTAGCAAAACCGGTAGAAAGCAGCCGGCTGGAGGCGGAGATTCTAAAGTTTCTGCCGGATGAAGTCATTGATTATCAGATGAACGCAGAAGAACGCCGGGCGGCAGTGGATGCTGCGCAGATCGTCAGGCAGCGAAAACGCAAAAAAGTGCAGATTGCCGCAGACTGCCTTTGTGACCTGACGAAAGAGTATATAGACAAATACGAGATAAAAATCATGTACCATTATATCGAGACAGAAAGAGGAAGCTTTCGCGATACAAAGGAAATCGATGTATATAATCTGGCGCGCCATTTATCGGACGGCGGCAGTGTGCGGGCTGTCAGTGCGTCAGTGGAAGAATATGAGATCTTTTACGCAGAGGCTCTGACGCAGGCGGAAGAGATGATTTATATTTCTATGGCATCGCATACGGGCAGATGTTATAAAAATGCAGCCGCCGCAGCAGAGGGTTTTGATAATGTCCATGTCATCGATACGGGGCAGATTTCCTGCGGAGAAGGGCTGCTTGTGCTGATTGCGGCCGGTATGGTCAGCAATGGATGCGTTCGTACGGCGGACATCTGTTCAGAGCTGGAGCGGGCAAAGCATTTTATGAGAAGCAGCTTTCTGCTGCCGGATGTACAGCGCTTTTATGAGGGGGGATTTGTGAGAAAAGAGACTGCGTTATTTTTCAGGGCCTTTCATCTGCATCCGGTGCTTTGTCTGCAAAAAAGCAGGCTCAGAGTCTGCGGATTTTTCTATGGAAAATTAGACCAGGCAAAGAAGCGGTATGTCCGAAGATGCCTGCGGAAAAGGAATGAGATTGACAGGCGGGTTGTATTTATCGTACATGCGGGCTGCAGCGTGAAGCAGCAGCGGGAATTTGTCGAGGAAGTACAAAAGTATATTTCGTTTGAAAAAGTAATTGTACAGAAGGTCTCAGCCTCTTGTGCCAGCAATGCAGGACTGGGCACGATGGGGCTGGCGTATTTGAAGAAAGAAAAAGGAAGATTGTTTAGTTGTTAAACATATAGACAAATATTTTTAAAAGTGATATAGGGAACAGCGCAGACTTTCGAGGAAATACGGAAGTTTAAAGAAGCGCAGCATTGAAAAGAAAGGAGAGGCTGCCCGACAAAATATCCAGAAACAAGTCTTAAAGGTACAGAAGCTTCATCGCAGAATAGATAATATCCGAACTGATTACATCAATAAGGTAATCGCTGAGATAGTAAAAACCAAGACGTCTTATATTGCCTTTGAAGATTTATACGTAAAAGGTATGATGAAGAATCAACATCTTTCCAGAGTAGTTGCTTCACAGAAATTTTAGAACGAAATCAGAAGCAAAATGTAAAGAATTTGGAATGGGATTAAGGATTGCAGACAGATGGTATCCATTGGGCAGGCTGTGTCATAAATGTGAACATATGAAGAAGGATATAAAATTATCTGACAGAGAATATATTTGCGGATGCGGATACCACGCAGGCAGAGATTTTACTGCAAGCCTTAATTTAAGGGATGCTTTCACTTACAAAACAGCATAATCAGGCATTTGTAAGTATGTACCGATGGCTTAGTCGGGAATTTATGGCTGTGGAGTGTACGAGAGCCTGCGAGCAGTGAGCTGGCAACAGCCGCAAAAGCATACACGATGAAACAGTAAGGAATGTCTGTGAAGATTTCCAATATCTCGATATGGATAATTTGTCCATATTTTGAGTAGCAGGACGTATGACAATGTCTGAAGTAAAAGACGGAGCAGTGCAGAATAATGAGATCTTTCTTAGATTACAAGAGGTGATTTCTCGAAATCCATTTGCAAATTATATCGGCATGGAGCTTTTGGATGCTGCGCCGGGATATGCCCGCGCGCGGATTCATTTGGAAAAGCATCATGAAAATATCTACGGCGGAGTGCACGGCGGATGTGCCTTTTCTCTCGCGGATACGCTGGCGGGAGTTGCGGCAGCGACATATGGGAGCTATGTAACGACGCTGGATGCGTCGATGAATTATATGCGTCCGGTGAGCGGCAGTGAATATTTGTATTGCGAGGCAAGGGTGCAGCGCAGCGGCTCGAAAATATCCGTAGTGCGTACGGAGCTTACGAATGACGAGGGGACGCTTTTGATTGACGGGAGCTTTACGTATTATCATTTGTCGTAACAAAACGGCCTTTCGGACGATTCTATGAAAAGCATGTAATTATTCAGATAAAGTGTTACATTATGGATGCCGGACGCTTTAGAGCGCTCCAGCACGCTTTACAGTGTTAGCAGTTTACGCTATAATGTCGAAGTAAGTTGAGAAGATCTGTTTCAATGAAAAAGAAGCAAGAAAGGAAAATGATGAGATGAATAAGATTGATGTAATCGAAACAAAGAAAGCGCCGGGAGCGATTGGCCCATATTCACAGGGAATGATTGTAAATGGAATCGTTTATACATCAGGGCAGATTCCGGTAAATCCAGAAAACGGGGAAATCCCGGAAGGCATCGCTGCGCAGGCGGAGCGCAGCTGTAAAAATGTAGGAGCTATTTTAGAAGCTGCCGGTGTCGGATTTGAGCAGGTGTTTAAGACGACCTGTTTTTTGGCGGACATGGGAGATTTTGCTGCTTTTAATGAAGTCTATGCAAAATATTTTGTATCTAAGCCGGCCAGAAGCTGCGTGGCTGTAAAAGATCTTCCAAAGGGAGTTTTGTGCGAGATTGAAGCTTCTGCGGTGCAGGGATAATTTCATGCAAAAAGTATATGTCTGCTGCATAGAATAGTGTGAAAAATAATTTTCTGGAGCATGTATGCAGAGCAACTGCCGATTTGTAAATCAAGCATTACCGTATTCTTATAAAGCGATGGAGCCCTACATTGATATTCAGACAATGTATCTCCATCATGATAAACATTTGCAGGCATATATAGACAAGTTAAATGAACTGATCGACAAAAGCGTAACGCTGCAGTCTATGGCATATGAAGATAGTGAAAACTGTGGATTCGCGGCATTAATCCGAATCTTGAAAAATTTAAATTCCCTCCCGGATGATTTAAGGACGGCAGTAAAAAATAATGCGGGAGGCGTATTTAATCACTGGTTTTATTTTAACGGGCTTTGTGCGAATCCGAAAGGAAAGCCGCAGGGAAGACTCGCGGACGTGATAGACTGGCAGTTCGGAAGCTTTGAAAGGTTTCAAAAAGAATTAACAAAAGAAGCGCTCGATGTCTTTGGATCCGGCTATGCATGGGCAGCCGCAGATCTGGACGGAAATCTGCAGATCATGCAGACAGCTAATCAGGATACGCCGATTGCTCTTGGACTTGTGCCCGTGGTGTGTTTAGATGTATGGGAACATGCATATTATTTAAAGCATAAAAATCTGAGGAAAAATTATCTGCCGGACTGGTTTGCGGTAGTCAACTGGGACTGGGCGCAGTGGTGCTACATGAATCCCGCAGCATTCAATGGGAAAGATTAATTAATATTTAATTTTAATATTGCTTGCCATAAATTTAACTCCATCTCATCTGATTTTCAGTGGGATGGAGTTCTGGATTTTCTTAACATGTTTTCTTTAACATGTGATTTAATATTCCCTGCACTTCTTTTCCGATAGCTCAAAGTCATTTGTTTTTTTGCTGGCAGTGTGGAATCCTTATTTCGCATTTTCTGTATCCAGTCAGAGGTTTCTGACCGGCGTTTCATAGTAAAAAAACTGTATCCAGTCGGCGTTTTCTAGTCAGCGCTTCACAGCTAAAGTTTGTATCTGGCCTGCCGAGACACTTATAGGTAAGTCAGATTCATAATGATTCCCTGTGGATAATCTCCGAATTTTTCCCCAAACAGGTTGATGCCGCCTGAGTTTACGGCATCTTTTTTTATTTCAATTCTCAGCGAGATATAAGGCATTTTGCCCAGTTCCAAATCTTTGAAGCCCAGCTTTGCATTTTCCAGATGGCCGTCTAAGTAGGTGCCGACATCCCGGACAGCAAATGTCTTTAACATGCCGTACTGGGTATTGCCGTTCGGCCATGTGGGAGGGGTAAGCCTTCCCCGTCTGGCGCCGAAATCCGCAGGTGAGTGGTAAGTGGCGATTTCGATGCCGTTGATGAATACTGTAATATCCGAAGGCCAGTTTTCCAGATAGCCCGGCGCTTCCGAGCAGATTTCCATACTGAACGAAATCTCGCCGAGTGTCATCAGCGGATTGTAAATATTCGGGAAGCGGTATTCTACAAAACCGTTGTTAAACCATATAAGCTGTGCGCGTGTTCTGGCAGGATCGTAAAAAGCTTGTATCGTGTCATAAGCATCGATGGTGCCGTTTTCATCAGCCAGCCCGCAGGTAGGATGGACTTCACAGTCATAATAGTTCCCAATCGGCATTTCCAGTGAAGCGGATTTGTTGACAGAATCGATTTCGGCATCGAATGTCTCCAGGTGGAAAGACTGCATACTGCACAGGCAGACACGCATAGAGCCGTGTATGCCGGGCTGTGTTTCCGTGACGATCAGATGAGCATCCTCCAGTGTGCGTATATGCAGGTTTGCAGAAGAAAGAGGGATGTTCAGCATGTCGGCAATTTCCTGGAGGGAACGCGGCGTGTATTTTAGTATGTCCAGAATCTGCAGACGGACAGAGGAGGAAAGTGCTTTTCCGATTTTCATAATAAGTTCATGGTGGTCAGGGTTGCTTAAATGCAGATAAATATTTCGTTCTCCGATGATGCGTACGGAGCGTTTTTCTTTTGCGGCCATTGTAAACTCCTTTCAATCATATTTTTGTATTTGCAGCATGTAGCTGCATGTTTCTTTTGCAGTCAATGTAAACTTCATTTTGAATAGTAATTACATTTATTGCATATAATTACATCTTTTCTATTTTTTATTTTTTAAATCATAACATTTATTTCATAAAAAGTAAAGTAAATATTCACATATACTAATAAACTACGTAAAAAATAGTGCATTAATCACAAAAATATATTTATCAGCAAATTGCTTATTGTCAAAATATATAAATTGATGTAATGTAAAAACTGTAATAAACAACCGCGTTTTTTTAAGAAAAGGAGAAAATTATATGAAAAAGAGAATGAAAAAACTGATGGCACTCATGATGGTAGGGGCAATGGCACTCTCTTTCGCGGCTTGCGGGGATTCCGCTCAGACAGGCGGAGCAGATGCAGATTCAGGATCAGACGCAGGTTCAGGAGCAGATTCCGGGTCAGACAGTGATTCAGGATCGGATGCAGATTCAGGATCAGATTCTGGGTCAGATTCAGGATCAGGCAGTATATTGGAAGGAAAGACTGTAGGTTTTGCGCAGACAGACAGCATGTCTTCCTGGCGTACGACCGAGACAGATGATATTAAAGAATTTGTAGAAAACGCAGGGGGCAGCTTTATCGTAAAAGACGCAGGCGGCGATATCGCGACGCAGGAATCTGATATTCGTGACCTCGTGGCAGCGGGAGTAGATTTTCTGGTCGTAGCGCCATTAGAGGATAACGGCCTTCAGGGCGCTCTTCAGGAGGCTATGGAAAATGAGATTCCGGTCATCCTTGTAGACCGCGCAATATCCGGCGAAGTAGGCACTCATTATACGACAGCGATTATGTCTGATTTCGTATGGGAAGGCGAGCAGTGTGCGAAAGCATTGATGGAGGCTTTGCCGGATGGAGGCAATGTCGTTATTATTAACGGAGGATATGATTCTTCTACCTCGACAGACCGTCAGCAGGGATTTGTGGATGCGCTGGATGCTGATAAATATCCGATCGTTGGCGAGCAGGATGGTGAGTGGCTGATGGACAAGGCACAGTCTGTCATGGAGAACATCATTCAGGCACAGGGCGGCGATAATATCGATGCAGTATTCTGTGTAACAGATGATATGGTTCAGGGTGCCATGAATGCGATAGACGCGGCTAACTTAACTCCGGGAGAAGATATTCTGACACTTGGAATTGACGGCACAAGGGCAGCATTTGAAGCAATCGAAAGCGGCAGACAGCTGGCATCTTGTACATGTACACCTTATTTTGGAAGTATTGTAGTAGAGACGATTTCAAAGATTATCAATGGTGAAGAAATTCCGGCTCACATTACAAATGAAGATACATTGTATACAAAGGATAATGTGGATGTGGAAGTAGGTTTCTAAATTTAGGCAGTATCGTGAGCCGGATATGGATATAGATTTTAATAGTCTAGTATGCGGACATAGAGTAACTTATAGTAAGATTCGGTTGTGGATGACAACAGATCGAATCGTTCAGTATCGTGCATTTTTGTATCGATTAACAAATGCGGCTATTATCGTCCTATGTACGCATAATCTATTCGGCTGGAAACGAGAATGCCGGAAAGGTTTTTAGGGTCTTTTGGAGAGGGTAATATGATCTAAGTAGTAGCTGCTGCACACATATTTTGCAGCAGTTATTATTTTGCCCAAAATCTTATTTGAGTCAAAGTGATGATGCTCGCGAACGAATGATTTGCCAAATTGTCGGCATCGCGGTTCATGCTCTGTACGGGTGTTTAGGAAGCATTTTTAATGGAGAGAAATACACCGCTTAGGTCGTTGGGTACATAGACTTAGGCGCGGAGCATATGCTGAGCGGTTTAATTATAGTACTGAGCGGGCAGGATCTTAGCGATTAGTTTAGATTAGTTTAGAATTGAAAGGGGGAAATTCCTATGGCAGAAGCTTTGCTGGAGATTAGAGGACTAGAAAAAACATTCCCCGGCGTACGTGCCTTAAAGGGTGTACAGCTGACGGTAAATAAAGGGGAAGTCCACGCTCTTATGGGAGAGAATGGAGCCGGAAAGTCCACATTGATTAAGGTGCTGACAGGCATTTATCAGAAAAACGGAGGGACAATCCGGTTCGACGGAGAAGAGATTGACGCGAAGACGACGATGGAAGCGAATGAAAAGGGAATATCTACGATCTATCAGGAGCTGAATCTCGTATTGTTCCAGACAGTATATGAAAACTTGTTTTTAGGCAGGGAGCCGAGGGACAGATTTGGAAGAGTTGATCGGAAGACTATGGCGGCAGAGGCAGACCGGATATTAAAAGACTTAGGGATTGAGATTGATGTATCACAGCCGCTGAGCCGATATTCTACCGCGATTCAGCAGATGGTGGCGATTGCAAGAGCAGTCAGCATTAACGCGAAGCTGGTGATTATGGATGAGCCGACCTCATCGCTGGACAGGCAGGAGGTGCAGGTGCTGTTCCGTATTATCAGGCAGCTGAAGGGAAGAGGCATCAGCGTTATTTTTATCAGCCATAAGCTGGATGAGATCTTTGAAATCTGCGACCGTCTGACGGTATTTAAAGATGGGGAGTATGTAGGAGATTATGATATAAAGGATTTGAATCAGTTTAAATTAATATCTCTGATGGTAGGCAAGGACACAGTCGCACTGGAGCGCAAGAAGCAGGGATATGATTTCGCGGATGCGAAGCCGATCGTGAATATGAAGAATATCCGTCAGGGGATGCGGTTAAATGGCCTGAATATCGAAATCCGTCAGGGTGAAGTCGTAGGGCTCGCGGGCCTTCTGGGGTCTGGGCGGACAGAGCTTGCGCAGGTGCTGTTTGGCATGACGATGCCGGATGAAGGAGAAGTGTTCTGGTGGGGACAGCCGGCAGAGATTCGTTCTCCTTCGGATGCGATCAAAAAGGGAATGGGTTTTTGTACGGAAGACCGTAAGGTAGAAGGAATTATCCCGCATCTGTCGGTAAAAGAAAATATGACGATCGCCCTGCTGCCAAAGCTGAACCGGTTTGGATTTGTAAAATTCAAGGAGCAGGATGAGATTGTGAGAAAGTATATTGAGCGTCTGAAAATAAAAACGCCGACTCCGGAGCAGGCAATCTGCAACTTAAGCGGCGGGAATCAGCAGAAGGTGCTGCTGGCGCGGTGGATGTGCATGAATCCGAAGCTGATTATATTAGACGAGCCTACGAGAGGAATCGATGTCGGAGCAAAGGCTGAGATCGAAGAGCTGATTCAGGAGCTTTCAAAGAGCGGTATTTCCATTCTGATGATTTCTTCTGAGATCGCAGAGCTGGAGCGTAACTGTGACAGGATCATTGTGATGCGTGAAGGGAAGGTAAAAGGCGAGCTGACCGACAAAGAAATCCATCAGGATAAGATCATGGAGGCCATAGCAAAGGGTAGTGAAAGTGAGGGAAGTGTCCATGAATAAGACGAGACAGGATACCATGCAGTTGGTAAAAAAATATAGTGCAGTGGCGATGCTTCTGTTCTTTGTACTCATTAATTCCCTGTTTACCAAGAACTTTTTCCATCTGGGGAATCTGAATAATATTATCACGCAGATCTGCCCGACCATTCTGTGCGGCATGGGGATGACGCTGGTGATTTCCACGGGCGGCATTGATATATCAGTCGGATCTGTAATGGCGCTGGCGGGTGTTATGACAGCCCGGATAATGACAGGCGCGGGGCTGCTTCCATCGATTCTGGCAGCAGTGCTTGTATCGGTGCTGATCGGATGCTTTACGGGATTTATGGTCGGAAAGCTGAGACTGCAGGCAATGGTAATTACGCTGGGCTTACAGCTGGGGCTGCGCGGTGTCGCGCAGGTGCTCTGCGGAGGCAGGGATATCTATTTCAACAAGCTGGGAAAAGTAGGAGAACAGCTCGGATTATGGGGTACATACAAAATAGGTGGTGTGATTCCGATTCAGGTGGTGCCGATTCTATTGTCGGTTGCAGTTGTCTGGGTTCTGGCAGAGAAGATGGTGCTGGGCAGACAGATTCAGGCAGTCGGCGACAGCTTAAAGTCCAGTACGCTGTCAGGCATCCATGCTTCGGCGGTGCTGATGTTTGTATACGGTATCAGTGCATTTTTTGCGGCATTTGCAGGAATCTTTCAGACAGCGAAGGTATCGGTGGCAGCAGGCAGCTCGCTGGGGCAGCTGGCAGAGCTGGATGCGATTGCAGCAGTCGTCATCGGAGGAACACCGATGACAGGCGGCAAGGCGCATGCATTTGGAACGGTTATCGGCGCGCTGATGATGCAGATGATTACACTGACCTGTGTCATGAATGATATTCCAGACCAGTATGCACAGGTATTTAAGGCAGCGATCATCGTGTTTGCAGTATTTATCCAGAGAGAACAGGCGAAGTAGGAGGTTAAGGAGTATGAAAACAAAGAAAAATATTGGTCAGATGTTTTATTCCAAAAGTACTGTCTTAGCATTTTTACTTTTGGTTGTAGCTGCAAGCATCGTTTTTCGTGACAAGAATTTTTTATCTGCGACAAATGTGTTTAACATATTGCTGAAAGCAGCGAAAAACGGCGGATTCCTTGCACTGGGTATGACATTTGTGATATTATGTGCAGAGATAGACTTGTCAGTGGGGGCTGTCTTTGCATTAAGCGGCGTGGTTATGGGGATTGTTGGTACTGTAAATCCGTTTCTGGGGATTGTATGCGGGATTCTGGTAGGCGTTGTTTCGGGATGGCTGATCGGATATATGGTGACAAAAATGCGGATTTCCTCATGGATTGCATCGCTGGCTATGATGTTTGCATTGCGCGGCATCATATTGATTATTGCGAAAAAATCAGTTGTCATCGAAGGAAGCATCATGACATTTGCCAATGCCAAGTTCTTAAAAGGCGTTGTACCGGGGATGAAAAGCGGCATTTCGATTCTGGTTATCCTGCTGTTTGTTGTGACATTTTTATGTATGTATATATCCAGGAATACAAAGTTTGGAATGGGCATTTATGCAGTAGGCGGCAACTGTGAAGCGGCCCGTATGATGGGCATCGATGTAGACCGCATTAAGATCAAGGCATTTGTCTGGTGCGGAGCGATTGCAGCTTTTTCGGGCGTACTGCTGGCATCCAGCAGCGGCAGCGCAACGCTCAGTGCGGGCAATGTGTATGAGACTTATGCGATTGCGATGTGCGCGATTGGAGGCGTCAAGCTGTCTGGCGGTGAAGGTAAGTTTTCGGGTACGTTTTTCGGCATATTAATCTATTTTATCATCAATACCATATTTACTTATCTGCCGACAAATATTTCCGTGCATTGGCAGTCCATTATTATGGGGCTGTTAGTACTTATTTCTGTAGGTGTTCAATCTGAAGTATTGCACAATATTAAAATAGGAAAGAAAAAGGTGGAAGCATGATACAGTTGATGAGCAGATGGGGCGAAGCGCTCGATAAAGAAAAGGTATGGCAGGAATATCCGCGTCCGGGGCTTGTCCGGGACAGTTATCTGAATCTAAATGGACAGTGGGATTACTGCATCAATCAGTCAGAGTATACAGATACGTATGACGGGAAGATTCTGGTGCCGTTTTCGCCGGAAAGTGTCTTGTCAGGAGTCGAGAGACAGGTAGGGCCGGAGCAGTTCCTGCATTATAAGAAGTGTTTCCGGCTGCCGGAAGGATTTCTAAGGGACAGGGTAATCCTGCATTTTGGGGCAGTAGACCAGGAGTGTGAGGTATATCTAAACGGTGTATGGATCGGTGGGCACAAGGGCGGGTATCTTCCGTTTCACTTTGATGTGACGGATGCTCTTAAGGAGGAAAACGTGCTGACTCTTAGGGTCACGGATCAGACAGAACTGCAGCCTCATGCCAGAGGAAAGCAGAAGCTGGTAAAAAAGGGAAGGTTTGGTTCGCTGTTTTATACGCCGCAGAGCGGCATCTGGCAGACAGTCTGGCTAGAAAGCGTGCCGGCAGATTACATAGAGTGGGTGAAGATTACACCGCTGTATGACGAGAGTGCGGTGCGCATACGGCTCAAGGCTGTTCATGCGAAAGCATCAGCAGGTATGGCTGGCTGTGCGGGAGAATGCGCGGGAGGTACGGCGGGAGTAAGAACGGAAGAATGCGCAGGAAGTATAAGAACAGTCAGTACGGAAGGTACAGTTCGTACAGATTGTGCTGAAAATGAACAGCATATGAATGTGGAACGCTGCACGGGACAAAAGGCACAGGTTGTTATTTTTGATGGAGGGCAGGCAGTCGCGAAGGCACAGTTGGCACCTGGGCGTGATGCCGTGATACAGCTGGAGGGGTTCCGTTCATGGTCGCCGGAGGATCCTCATTTATATGATGTAAAAATAACGATGGGGCAGGACGAGGTATTCTCTTACTTTGGAATGCGCAAGGTGTCTGTAGGCAGAGATAAGAGCGGGATACTTAGATTTTTCTTAAATAATCAGCCGTATTTTTTCAATGGACTGCTTGATCAGGGGTACTGGCCGGAGAGTCTGATGACGCCGCCGAGTGATGAAGCGCTGGTATATGATATTAAGAAGCTAAAAGAGATGGGATATAATACCATCCGCAAGCATGTCAAGATTGAGCTGGAGCGTTTTTATTATCACTGTGACCGTCTGGGTATGATTGTATGGCAGGATATGCCGAACGGCGGAGGAGAATATAATATGGTATTTGTCACCTATCTGCCGAATCTGTCCGACCGGTTTGCGCGGGGAACGAAAGATAACCATTATGAGATGTTTAAGCGGGCGGATACGGAGGGCAGGAGACAGTATTATCGTGATCTGGCTGGTATGGTAAAGCATTTATATAATTATCCGTGTATTGTGACATGGGTTCCGTTTAATGAAGGATGGGGGCAGTTTGACGCGAAAAAGGCGACCGAAAAGCTTCGCAGGATGGATAGAAGCCGTCTGATTAATGAAGCCTGCGGTTGGTTTGACCAAAAAGGCGGTGACATGCACAGCATCCACAATTATAATCACCGCCTGGTGACCAAGCCGAAGGATGACAGGGTGGTGGCGCTGACTGAATATGGCGGCTATGCTTATCCGGTGAAAGGCCATATCGCCTGTGAAAAGGAATTTGGATATAGGCATTATTCTTCGAGTGAGGAGCTGACAGCGAATTACCGCAGGCTGTGGGAAGAGGAAATATTCCCGAATGTGGAGAGGGGATTATCGGCTGCGATTTATACGCAGGTCAGCGATATTGAAGAAGAGATCAATGGGATTATGACATATGACAGAGAGATCGTGAAGCTGAATCCAGAGACGGTCAGTGGGCTGAATCAGCGGCTGTATGAAGATTTCCGATGTGCGGCGGGGGTTCGGTAGCATATGCGGCCGAAAAGACCAGGCTGTTCTATGCGCTGGTATTTGCCGAGCCGCTGTTTGGCGAAAAACAATAAAACAAGGGCTTCCGGCACATTCGATGTGTACGGGAGCCCTTGCAGGTTTTATAAGCTTGTATTGATCACCTTCCCGTCTTTCATCAGGACGGCCTTCAGATAAGTGGAACCACCATCCAATCCGAGATAATATTTGCCCATTACTGTCACACCCTTTCTTTTTTGCTTTGCATATTCTTTCAGTTGTAGTGTTGCCTGCCCGTATTGATAATAATTCGACTGCAAAGAAAATTGTGGCCGCTCTAAGTAAAAAATATGGCGTCACCCGAAGCAATATTGGTTATATTATGGCTACGGGATACAGCCGTAAGATTCTTGAGGTGGCTGATGATGATATTTCAGAAATTACTGCCCATGCTTATGGCGTGCGGGTGACGGCGCCGGAAGGGTACCGTCCCGGCATGGTGGTCGATATTGGTGGGCAGGCCCGCTTTCGCTGGAAAGCACTGCTCCGTGTGACATTAACAGCACCTGCGTGGTGTTTGCGCAGTCGGAAGTGATCTCCCTTGTGGCGAGGAAATCTGACAGGCGGGATATTCTGGCGGGGATGCATCTGTCAATGGCAAGGCGGATCATCAAGATGATGAAGAAATCTGAAAAGGGAGGAGATATCCTGATGACAGGAGGCGGCGCATTAAATACCGGAATCCACAGAGCCTTTGAAGAAGAAATGATGAAGGATGTATATGTCGCAAAATATCCGCAGTTTAACGGTGCAGTGGGCGCAGCTTTGATCGCCAGTGAGAGAGGTGGAATATGAATACATCATTGATGCTCCCCGCTGTTACGACTGCTGCTTCCATCGGGCTTGGATGCGGGACCTGCTGCAGCCCGATCATCAGCACATTTTTGTCCACCTATGTGGTGTCACATTCTAATGGTGTAAAAAAGGGGATTTTATCATTTGTGAGTTTTTTCTTTGGGAAGATGGTCAGTGTCTCAATTGTAATAAAAAGGAGATGTGAAAACGGAAAACAAGGATACCAGGACATTTAAAATTAACCCGAAAATTGAAATGAAAAAGGTTCAGTTTAAGAACCGTTATGGCATTACACTGGCATGTGCTCTTTATCTGCCGGAAGGTTACGAAGGAAAAAAGGGTCCGGCAATTATTATATCCGGTCCTTTCGGCGCAGTGAAGGAACAGGCTTCCGGTCTTTATGCACAGGAGCCGGCTGCCCGTGGTTTTGTCAGTATAGCCTTTGATCCGTCCTTTGGCGGGGAGAGCGGCGGTGAGGTACGAAACACGGCGTCATCGGACATATTTAAGGAAGATTACAGTGCGGCGGTGGACTATATTGGTCTGCTCTCTTATGTTGACAGGGAGCGTATCGGCGCAGTCGGCATATGCGGGCTTTCGGGAATGGCGGTTACCGCTGCGGGAAC
>CANDMV010000029.1 GCA_947385875.1 uncultured Eubacterium sp.
AGGTGAACAGTAAAATGTAACAGGGTGAATGAATATGGCAAAAAGACCAGTACCACGATATGACTTTAAGGCTTTTGGGGAAGCAATCAAGGCAGCCCGGAAAGGGCGCAAGGAGAGCCGGAAAAAAGTATGCGACGAAATGTATATATCCCCTCGCTACCTTGCGAATATTGAGAACAAGGGGCAGCACCCCAGCTTACAGATATTCTTTGAGCTTATGCTGCGTTACAATATCTCGGTAGACCAATTCCTTATGGAGCAGCCCGCCGGGAAGAATACCCAGCGGCGGCAGCTTGACGCTCTGCTGGACGATATGAGCGATACGGGAATACGGATAGTCACCGCCACGGCGCGGGAGATCGCAGAGGTTGAGGGTGAGGGAGAATAGCCCTTGTCCGGCTAAAATTGAATAGCGGCTAAAGAAGCGTTGTAATCTTTTTTGAGATTGCAGCGTTTTTCTTTTGTGAAAGTCCGTCATTTTCGGTTTTTTCGGTGTTGTAGGGAGATACAGAAGATCGGGGTCAATGTCAATCAGATCGCACGTCGCGTAAACTCGACGGGGAACGCATACAAAGAGGACATAGAAGAATAGTAAATTCAGCTTGAAATCCTGCTTGTATGCGTGGGACTTGGATTATATATTGTGAAAGAGCTGTTAGATCAGATTAAGGGCGGGATAAAGGAACTCTGCTTTGAAAATAATATTTTGACTGTTTCGGTGTATTTTAAGCGCTGCTAATCAAAAAGTCTTAGGAAAGCGATTGTCTTCACTTTAATCACAAATTATTATGTTATGCTTATAAGAAATTGGTCTGGAGGTGGTTTTATGCCGAAAATCATGGTGGTCGAGGATGATTTTGATATTCAGGAGCTGCTTGAGAATTTTTTGCGGGAGGCTGGCTATGATGTAATGACTGCGGATGATGGAGTGGAAGCGATGTCTTTATTTATGGGAAACAAATTTGATTTAATACTGCTCGATCTTATGATTCCCAAAATAGACGGCTTTGGGGTCTGCGAATTAATACGGAAGCAGTCACAGGTGCCGATTATTATGCTGACTGCATTGAGCGGAGAGGAAGAGCAGTGCAGAGGTCTGGATTTGCTTGTAGATGATTATATCACAAAGCCGTTTTCTATGCCTGTTTTAATACGAAAGATCGCTGCCGTGCTTAGAAGAAGCAGCCGTGTGCAAAACGAGGAGAACCGATGTATTTCTTACAAGAATCTGATTCTGGATTTGGAGAGCTATGCCGCGGTGGTGGACGGGAAATCTTTTGATCTGACACAGAGGGAATTTGAGGTGCTGCGTGAACTGCTGACTCACCAAGGCAGGGTGTTAACGAGACAGAATCTGTTAGATCGGTTGTGGAAATACGATTTTTATGGGGACGAGCGTGTCGTTGATACGCATATCAAGAACTTGAGGAAAAAGCTGGGCATTAGTTTTATCCAGACGATTCGAGGGGTGGGTTATAAGATTGATAAAGAAGATAAAGAGTAGTCTGTTTGCAAAGGTATTTCTGATTACACTGCTTTTTTTGTTAGGGATTTCTTTTCTTGTGTATGGGCTGATGGCATGGCTGATGCCGAAGACGTATTCCAATCAGCTAAATGCACAGCTGGATAAAAAGACGCGGGATTTTATCACGGGATTGGAGCGGGCTGCGCGAGAGGATAGCGGGGGCTTGTTTGACCAGTTTTTACAGAATGAGGACATATATTCTGTGGAGCTTTATGCAGAGGACGGCCTTATGGTTTCGCTGCCGACGAATCAGGTATCGAATGAGCAGAGTGCAGGTGTAGAAGCATCGAATGAAGCATTGAATGAGCAGAGTATCGATGTAGAAGCATCGAATGAAGCATTGAATGAGCAGAGTGCAGGCGTAGAAGCAGTGGGTGAGCAGGGGGCAGGCGCAGAAGCAGCGGGCGAGCAGGATGCAGGTATGTACAGCACAGCAGACAACAGAAGCGTCGCAGAAGCAGCGGGCGAGCAGGGTTCAGGTATGTACAGCACAGCAGACAACAGAAGCGTCGCAGAAGCAGTGGACGAGCAGGGTTCAGGCATAGAAGCAGAGGACGGATATGAAGTGTCGGAAGCCGTATATGACAGCGGCGGCTCGTCTGAAGACAGTCCGGTATTGTCAGGCAGCTATTATTTTTCGTTTTTGGGAAGTGATGACCGCTATATGCTTATGGTCTATGGCTCAGCTGGACAGATTGCGCAGCTTCGGCAGTCTTTTTTGTATATTCTGCCTGTTCTGTCCGTTGTGGTGGTGGGAACTGCTTTTGCGGCAGCTGGAATTTATTCGCATCTAATTACGAAGCCGGTGCTAAAGATCAGCCGGATCTCTGAGAAAATGTCCGGCCTGCATCTGGAATGGAAGCTGGAAGAAAACCGGAGTGATGAATTGGGGATATTGGAAAAAAGCTTAAATGAGCTGTCGCATAATCTGTCAACCGCACTTTTAAAGCTGCAGAATGCGAATCAGCAGCTTGCGCAGGATATTGAGCGTGAGAAGAAAATAGAGCAGTCTCGGCTGGACTTTTTTTCAGCAGTATCCCATGAGCTGAAAACGCCGATTACAGCGATTAAAGGGCAGCTAGAGGGAATGCTGCTAGGGGTAGGGGCGTATAAAAATCATCAGAAATATTTGTCGAGGTCGCTGGAAATTGTAAATACTCTTGAAATCATGGTTCAGGAGATCCTGACAGTATCGAGACTGGAAACAGAAGATGGAAAGATTCGGAAGGAAGAGTTTGACGGTGTGCAGATGATCTTAAGGTGTCTGGATGGGATGGAAGATTTGATTGTAAAGAAAGAGCTGAATGTGGAATGCGATCTGCCGGATGCGGCTTTGATCTGCGGCAGTAAGATGCTTATGGAGAAGGTATTTTCTAATCTGATTGGGAATGCGGTAAAGTATTCTCCGCAGGGGGGAGATGTGTTTATTGCTGTTAAAATGGCCGAGAATCAGTTTGATTTTTCTATTGAAAATTCGGGGGCGCAGATACCGCAGGAGAGTATACCGAAGCTTTTTGAGGCATTTTACCGTGTGGAGCAGTCAAGGAACAGGAAGACGGGCGGAAGCGGACTGGGATTGTATATTGTGCAAAAAATACTGCAGCAGCATGACAGCAGCTGTATGGTCCGAAATACGCCGGCGGGGGTACGATTTTCGTTTACAATTTAATTGGCTTTCATTACACATAAATCACACATAAATCCCAAAGGTATTTCAAAGTGATCTGCTATGATTTAAATACATACAAACAGACTCTAAGGCAGGACGATTCCTATGAGCAGTTTGATGTGGCAAAAACAGGTGATGTTGGCTGATCTGAATGACATTGCTGCAGATTCAATGAAAGGAATGGTGATTTTATGAAAAAAAGAGAAATAACTTTATTGCTGGCGGGCGTACTGCTGGCAGGCGGGCTGATTGGATACGAGAGTGCAGCGAAATCAGTAAAAGCGCAGCAAAGGCTGGAGACATCCAATTTAATGAGTGTGCAGCAGGAGGATCAAAAATCGGATCTGTCAGTACAGCCAGACCCGGATCTGTCAGTAGCTTTTGCTGCGGAGGATACCGCTGTGTATGGAGGAGAGGATGATAAGGAGTGTATAGACTATGCGGAGAGGCTGAAGGAGTATGAACCATTTGGAATGACATATAACGCTGATACGGATGAATTACGGTACAAAGGCGCTCTGGTGCGATGGTTTGAAGATTATTTTCCGGTCAATGGAGAGAATGAGCAGGCCGGTATAGACTTTTTCAATGAAAAAGGTACTGTGGATATATATGCCGTCAGGGATTTAGAAAATTTAGTCCACTATGAGGACGGTTCCTTTGACCCAAGCGGGAAGCTTATAGGACTTCGTGAATTTTCTCAGAAAGAATTTGACGAAAGAGACATAGAAGCGATTAAGAATCCGCCTGTGCCGATTGCCTATGAAGGCGAAGCTCCTTCGGCGGAAGAAATGAAAGAAGTAGCGAAAGAATATGAAGTGTTTGGCGTTACTTATGATGCAGACAAAGACCAGTGGTATTTTAACGGTGAAAAAGTCCGTTATTTTGAGGATATTATGTCTTCTAATGGTGAGAGCCTTACCGGCGGAAAATTCAGAGGGTCGATGAGGATGCTTCAAAGCGCGGATGGTGAGATTGAAATATGTACGGTGCGTGATTTTGAAGATTTGGATGCTTCTGGGAATGGGAGACTTATTGGGATTGAGAAATGCGAGAATCATCGTAAGTAAAGCTGAAGGATAATGTTCCAGATCAAAAGCAGAGGTGTACGGGGTGCATCTCTGCTTTTGATATCAAGGTAACACCTTATCTGTACGGTTGTCTTATTTCCAAAGCTTTTGATCAGACAAAATGGAACGTGTGATTTCAGATGCCCTGCTGCCCGTGGCATGATCTGAGGATTTAATATTAGCGGCAAAAAAATATGAATGGCCGTAAGATTCCACGCAGCCGACGAACCAGCCATTTACATCATGGCCGTTGACGCATCCAGTACCGGTCTTTCCATAAAAACTTCCGTCTGCGGAAGAAGAAAGGAGGAGGGAGTTTTTTACGGCATCAATATTTTCTGGGGCGAAGCCGAAGTCGTTTGTAAACAGTTTTGTCAGGAGCTGAACCTGTTCGATCGCGGAAATTTTTAATGTAGATTCTATCCAGTAGGAGGATATGTCTGCATCTAAGTTCTGATTTCCATATTCGGTTTTTTGGATGTAATCCTTTATTAAGGACGCGCCGAGTTGTCTGTCGATCGCTTGAAAATACCAGTTTACGGAAAACTTCATCGCAGTATTCAGATCTTGGTCTTTATTCCATGATTCAAATGGGTAATTGGCTCTATTCCATGCGATGGAGGAGTTTTCGGGTGTAATGATACCTGCCTCCAGTCCAAACAGGGCATCGTATATTTTGTAGGTAGAGTCCGGCGACGACCGAAAAGCAGCCTGATCCATATGATATATGCTCCATGCGTCAGCTTCCAAATCATATAGGACAAAGCTTCCTTCGTATTCGCCGAAATATTGGGAGAAATCTACTGTGGAAATAGTTTTCTTGGTAGTATCCCATTTATAAATCTCAAAGTCTGCCACATATGTGGATAACATGGGCGCAGTGCTTATAAGAATCACTGCAGCTGCTGCGAATGCCGCGGTGCTTTTGGCGTGCTTTCCCGCAGGAGGTTTTTGATAAGAAGCGATGCCGACGATACGCTTCTGCATCTGTTTCATCGTTCCGCTGATTCCGGCATCAAAAGAAAAAGGGGTGCGGGATACTTTTTGAGCAAGGCTGATCAAGGTCTTTCCGTAATCCTTATAATCAGATTCGTCCAGCAGCTGGAGTACGGAGGTATCGCAGGCGGCTTCCATGTCGTCACGCATTTCTCTGAGTGCGTACCAGACCAATGGGTGAAACCAGTATAAGATGCCGGCCAGATTGATCAGATGATTGACGAAGGTATCCTTATGTCTGTAGTGCTGCAGTTCATGAAGCAGCATATACCGCATGCCTTGAGCACTGTAATCTGATATTAGGTGAATCGGCAGATAAATGCATGGTCTAAAAAGCCCCGTAATCACAGGAGATTTCAAAAAAGCTGTGCTGTAAATGGATATGTCTGCTGTGATTCCAAGCTCGTCTAAGCATCTGTCGTATAGTGTGCGGACTTCTTTGCTCTGCACAGGGAGCGCGGATTTTTTCAATGTATTCAGGCGGTGCCTTGATTGGATCACCAGTATCAGCATTACCAGTATGCCCAGAATCCAGGCGGCACACAAAAACAGGCCGATGGCAGACGGTGCTTTACGGCTGACAGAAACGGTAAAATCATTGATATTGCTTAAATAACTTGAATGAACGGCTGTGTAAGCGCTGGCGGATTCCATACCTGTTTTAGCTTCTGCTGCGGAAGATGTATGAAGCATATTCAGCCATGCGGCAATTTCAGAAAATCGAATCGGGCGCACCGGCAGCAATGGAACTGTCAGCAATGCAAGGAGTATGAACCATAGATTGTACTGCATACGGCTGGTCAGAATGCTTTTTAAACAGTATTTTAATAGCAGAAGAATTATTATTATGCCGCTGATAAGCAGATTGCAGACGAGGAAGCGAATCATAAACTCTGACATGTGAATTATTCATTCCTTTCATTTTTCGTTTTTTAATCAATTAGCTCATTTGTTTTATTAATGATATGAATCGAATTATTTATTTTTTATCAATGATATGAAACGAATCATTGATTTTTTTTTAATATGCGAAGCGAGTTATTTATTTGTTTTTATCTAGGACTTAAATCATTAAATTATTTCATTTCGTTTTATTGGAATCGTAGAGAAGGGAATGAAGGGTATCTATTTCTGATTCGGACAAGCTGCCGTTTTTGAGATAGCTGGAGACCATGGCAGTGATGTCGCCGTCGAAATATCGGTTTAGAAAAGTGCTGCTTTTCTGCCTGATAAATTCGTCTTCATCTACCAGAGGGGTATAGACAAATATCCGGCTCTGCTTTTCATAGGTAAGAGCGCCCTTTGTGACCAGACGCTTGATGAGAGTCTGTATGGTCTTTGGGCTCCAAGCCGTAGTTTTGGTTAATCGTTCTGTGATTTCATTCGTGTTGATGGGTGCGTGTTTCCATACGATTTTCATGACTTCATATTCGGCTTCTGAAATCTGTGGTAAATCTGCCATAGTAAAATCCTCCAAATTCTTACGATTGTAATAAATACATTATAGGCGCTGTCTAGGGAAATGTCAATACTGTATAAAATCTGTTAGTAAAAAGGTGTAACAGTTCAGCCGAGTGCTCCGTCCAGACAGAAATTAGGCTTTAGTACTGACTGATTCGCGTCAGTGCAAGGCAAAATTTTGATGGGATGTGAGCCCCGTCGACTAGAGCGTGTTTGAAAAATCATTCCCGCGATCTGCACTCCCCACTTTGCGGATAATTCATCCCAAATTTAATCAACATAGCCCGCTATGCCTCATAAATTTGGGATAAATTCTCCACAAAGTGTGAAGCACATCTCACGGAAAGCATTTTTCAAACACGCTCTAGAAAACTTAACGCAGCAATGGCGTGAAACGGGCTCTTCGCCAAAGGAGAATTTTCAATGAGCTGGATTCCGTTATAGTGAAGCCGAAGGCTGAACTGTAACAAAAAGGTAATGGTTCGTAACAGGTTAGAAAACAGCTGCTCAATACTTTGCATGAACTGCAAAGTATGTAAGAATAAGCGAAAAAGAACTGTTCCATATAGTGTACTTTTGGGGACAAAAAAGACTTGAACAAAATTACTAGAAATGAGGGTTAAATTTCTTGACTTTTTGACGATATTATATTAAAATAAACGCAGATTTAATGAATTATAATAAAAAAAGAACTGTTCCATATAGTACAACTTTTTGAAACGTTTCTGCAAAAATTCAAAATTGGTGCCATGAAGATATGAGCATAAAAGAAACTTCAATGAAACAGGAGAAAATATGCAAGACTGTATATCAGCAAAATAAAGAGCCGATTTCCGGAAAAGATATGGAGCGGCTTGTGGAGATTGCAGAGGATTACCGCAGCGTAAAAAATTATGTGTATCAGCGTTATGGCGGGATCAGAAGCCTGTCGAAGCTTTATCCGGGATACACTGTGCAGAATGAAATGACAGGCAGCGGTCTGCGCGAGCAGCTAGGAATGCCTTCTGTGTATTTTTATCTGGCAGTGTTTGATGCGCTTGGGGACATTAAGAGCCAGTGGACAAAGACTAAGGCAAGAGTTACGGAGAGGCTGAATGGGAATGCCGGCTTCACAGAAGAAGATAAGCATTATTTGAGATTTCTGCTAAAGGTTGGCAGTGCCTTTGAGCAGGTGCTGAATGAAAAGCCGGTGAATCTTACGGAGCAGCTGATGCGGCAGCATGATCTTCTGGCTGCGGATGTAGATGCAGCCAGACTGTGCCGCTATCTGCGCAGGCAGGTGCGCAAGCTGCATGTAAAGCTGCATACGGATGAGGCATCTGGGTTTTCGCTGGCGGAGCGTGCCTATCGGTATGGAAATCATGGGATATATATATCTACGAAAGAAAAGCGGAAGCGCATTTTTGTACCTCTTACGGATAATAACCAGTATAAAAGACAGCTGTACATTAAACTGTATCCGCTGAGCGGAGATCTTCGTATTCATGCTCCGGTAGATGTACGCATACGCAGCCACCCGGAGTATAGCAGACAGGTTGGTGTTGCATTTGGCATGTTTACAATGCTGACGACTGACGAAGGTCACTGCTATGGGGAGGAATTTGGCCGATACCAGCTGGATTATGCAGACTGGCTGCGGTCACAGGCCGCTTCTTATCAGCGTAACCGAGCCAATAATCCGGGGCGTAAGAAATATAACGCGAAAAAGCGGCGCTATGAGGAGCAGCTGCACAGCTATATCAATCATGCACTGAATGATTTTATTCAAAAGGAAAAGCCGCAGACGGTTTATATGGCGAAGCTTCCCAAGCCGCGGGCAGGCGGTGTAGACAGGAGGATTAATCATTCGGTATCGGTATGGCAGCGGGGATACATTCGCAGGCGCTTGGTACAAAAATGCAGAGAAGAATCTGTAGAACTGATTGAAGTGTTTGGTAAAGGAATCAGTACGGAATGCAGCAGATGCGGCAGTGAAGGAATGAAAAAAGACAAGGTGTTTACTTGCCCGGAATGCGGATTACGTACAGAAGAAAAGGTAAACACTGCTCGAAATGTGAAGAAGCGCGGCGGGGCGTTTAGCTGCTGATAGCAGGAATGAGTACATCTCACGGAAAGTATTTTTCAAACACGTTTCAGAACAGCATTTGACATGAAAACAATCATAAGGGCAGCTGTCTGAATAAATTTTAGCATCGAGCTGAGATTTTACCGAAAGGATCAGAGAGCCTGCCCATGATATATAAAAAACAGACGGCATTAGAAGGCAGTTACGGCTGCGTATTGGGTATGCCAGGACCCCTCGAACATGCAGCTGCATGATGTAGCGGGGAGCGAAGCAGGAAAGCCTGCATTGTCTGATATGAAGACAACCAATGTGCCTTATTATATGTTTGAAAGCAGAGGGGGTTATTCTTAAAAATAAGAATATAAGAATATGAAGTTAAGAAATTGTACGATAAATGAATTTGCGCAGCGGACAATGGATAAAAAGATTGTCTGCTTTGGCGCATATGTAATGCCGATTAGTTTATGCAGTGAGTATGAAGAATTTCATTTTGAAGATAGAATTGTATATCTGGTTGATAATGATAAAAGGAAGCACGGGAAGGATTTCGCACTGATTCATGGAAAGTCAGCAAAGATACTTTCTGTGGAGCAGTTTGCAGCATGTGCGGATGAGGAAACGGTGCTCATCATTACGAGCGATTATTTTGCCGCAATTATAGAGCAGCTGGATCAGTATCGTGAGCTGGACAGCCTATACTGTTATATTTACCCTTTTATGAAGCATGACATGGAGTATACTGAGAAAATACCAGTCCGCCACAGCGACAGACAGCTTATTCCTAAGACTATACATTATTTCTGGTTTGGCAGGGGCCCGAAGACAGAGCTGATGGAGAAATGCATGGATAGCTGGCGGAAGTACTGCAGGGATTATGAGATCATAGAATGGAATGAGGATAATTATGATATAACGAAAAACCAGTTTATGAAGGAAGCGTACGATGCCGGAAAATATAGTTTTGTACCCGATTATGCCAGACTGGATGTGATCTGCAGATACGGCGGGATTTATTTTGATACAGATGTTGAAATCGTAAAAAGCATTGATGACCTGCTGTATAACGAGGCATTTTATGGAATGGGCTGCTATGGACGGGTTGCCACTGGACTGGGATTTGGCAGTATCAGAGAGCATAAGGTGGTTAAGCGTCTGTTGGAAGCATATGACGGTTTTTCCTTTAAAAAAGGAAACGGGGAGCTGAATCTGGATTCCAATACGATACGTGAAGAGCCTGTTTTTAAGGAATTTGGGCTCAAGCAGAAAAATGAGTTCCAGATGGCAGGAGGAGCCTGTGTGTTTCCGTCCGATTTTATGTCGCCGTGTGTGCCGGGATTTCAGACATATAAGATTTCTTGTAATACGGTAACTGTTCATCATAATAGATTTTCATGGGCATCCAGAAAACAGATGGAGGAAATTCATAAGTCAAAAGACGAATATGACAAGATCCGGTATCGGTTTGCACATGATTAACATTTTATGCCAGTACACCGTAAAATAGATACCTGATACATAAACGTCGGATGTTTTTTCAAGAGTGCATGTCAAGTACCGGGCGATCACCTCGGATTCTTGACATGTGCTGTTGGAAAAATAGACAAGTTTAGGTGTCAGGTATTTGTTTTGCGGTGTATAAGATAGACCATATAGGGTCGATTTATTTTTGTTTGGAGTAGATTGGAATGAATCCATTTATATCAATTATCATTCCTGTATACAAAAATGAGAAGTATCTGTGCAGTGCCGTGAAAAGCATTGCCTGCCAGACCTTTCATGACTGGGAGCTTATTATCATAGACGATGGGTCTACGGATAGAACGCCGGAAATTGCTGATTCTCTGGCAGCAGAGGATCACAGGATCCGCGTGATTCATCAGGAAAACCAGTGGATTTTTAACAGCTTTAATAATGGTTATGCTGCTGCGGAAGGTGAATATGTGCTTATTGTAAATTCAGACGATACGATTGGACCCGAATCGCTGGAAAGGATACATAAAGCGGCAGCAGCTGATTGTGCGGACATTGTTCTGTTTAACCTTTCCATTAACATCTGTGATACAGATCAGAAAATGATTTCAGAAGATATATACGGCAGAAAAAATATTTTGGCGGAAGATTTCAGCATCTGTGATCTTATGCAGATTCATGCTATGTGGCCGGAGTTTATGAAGAAAAAGCTGGTCGGACATCAGTGTGTCTACAAAACTTCCATTGCGAAAAAGATTAAATACCGCACGGATATCTATGCAGGAGATCTGTATTATAACATTCAGTTTGCGGATTACGTAAAGGCAGCGGCAGGAACCAGCTATTGCGTATATAACTATTTTATATATAACGACAGCAGTATGAATGCTTCGGTAGGAAAATATTACGGATATGAGCATGATATGTTCAACGATATTTATCTGGCAGAAGAAAAGCTGTTCTGCCGCTGGAACATACTGGATGAAGCAAATAAGGATGTGCTTGCGGCAGAGAGGCTGAATAACCTTACAAATGAGATCAAGGCTTATATGTCGCCGTCGTGCAGGATGGATGTCAGCCAGAAAATCAAATCCATCTTTGAGAATGCGGCTGACCAGCTTGTGTACGGATGTGCACTTGGTTCCGGCAGAGTGGAGGAGTATGAAAGCAGGATTCTTTCCGGCATCAGAGGGATTCTGGCAGATGAAGTACCGGCGGCAGTCAGCCCGTATTATTTTGTATATGAGCTATTGGACTCTTTATTAAGATATGAAAAGGATGAGGAGGATATGGAAAAAATACGCAGGGCTGTCTGGCATCCGCTGAATCCGAACCACATCGGACAGGCATTTTATAAGAAATTATATGGGGATCGTTCATGAAAGGACGGATGGTATGTTTAAGGATAAAACGCTGCTGATTACAGGCGGCACAGGATCGTTTGGAAATGCAGTGCTCAGAAGATTTTTAGATACAGATATCGGACAGATCCGTATATTTTCCCGTGATGAGAAGAAGCAGGATGATATGCGCAGGCTGTATCAGAATAACAAAATAAAATTTTATATCGGCGATGTCAGAGATATTCTAAGTGTGAAAAACGCTATGCACGGCGTGGATTATATCTTTCATGCGGCAGCTCTTAAGCAGGTGCCGTCCTGTGAATTTTTTCCGATGGAGGCAGTCAGAACAAATATACTGGGAACAGATAATGTACTGAATGCAGCAATAGAAGAAGGTGTGAAAAAAGTAGTCTGTCTTTCTACGGATAAGGCGGCATATCCTATCAATGCAATGGGAATATCCAAGGCAATGATGGAAAGGGTCTTTACAGCAAAATCCAGAACGACTGATACGACTGTGATCTGCGGGACGCGTTACGGCAATGTCATGTGTTCAAGAGGCTCGGTAATACCGCTGTTTATCGATCAGATTAAGGCAGGAAGACCCCTTACGATAACAGACCCGGAGATGACGAGGTTTCTCATGAGTCTGGACGAGGCTGTGGATCTGGTACTCTATGCATTTGAGAATGCAAAGGCTGGGGATATCATGGTGCAGAAGGCTCCCGCATGTACGATCGCGGTTCTTGCAGAGGCAGTGCGGGAGCTCTTCCAATCGGATGTGCCGGTCAGAACGATTGGGATCCGGCATGGTGAAAAGAAATCGGAGACCCTTCTTACGCGTGAGGAGTGTCTTCATGCGGTAGATTTAGGCAGGTTTTTCCGTGTTCCTGCTGACAACAGGGATCTTAACTATGAGCAGTTTTTTGAACAGGGAAAGGGCGCTTTGGCAGGCAGATCTGAGTTCACGTCTGATAATACAAGGATTCTCAGTAAAGAAGAAGTAAAGCAGAAGCTGTTGTCCTTACAGTATGTGCTCAAAGAGCTGAAAGGCGTGGAAAATATATGAAAATACTCGTGACGGGTGCAAAAGGCTTTATTGGCAGAAATCTGGTGCATGCATTAAGAAACCACGGATATGAGGATATATTTGAATATGACAGGGGATTGTCCATAAGGCTTTTAGAAGCTTACTGCATGGAATGTGATTTTGTGTTCCACCTTGCGGGTATTAACCGGCCGAAGGATGATGAAGAATTTGCGCAGGGTAACCGTGATTTTACAAAACAGCTTACAGTTTTTTTGGAAAAGGGAAAGAGAGCGCCGGTTGTATATTCTTCTTCGATACAGGCAGAGATGGATAATCCTTATGGGAAAAGCAAGCGGGAGGGCGAGGCTGTCTTAAGGCAGTATGGAGAGAGCGGGGCCGAAGTATATATCTACCGATTTCCGAATGTATTCGGCAAGTGGTGCAGACCCAATTATAACAGTGCGGTTGCCACGTTCTGCTATAACGCTGCACGCAGCCTGCCTATTCAGGTTCATGATAGAAACAGGGAGATGAAGCTTGTTTATATCGATGATGTCGTGGAAGAGCTGGTTAGATGCCTTGAAGGAAGGCCGAACTGGTGCGGGAGTCTTTGTTGTGTTGACACAGTTTATACAGAAAATCTGGAAGTGATCGCGGACACGATCTGTGGATTTAGCAGCTGTGTGTCCAGCCTTCAGGTGCCGGATCAATCGGACGGGCTGGTAAAAAAGCTCTACAGCACATACCTCAGCTATCTGCCGGAAGAGAAATTCAAATATCCGCTTGCTATGCACTGCGACAGCAGAGGTTCCTTTACAGAATTTCTAAGGACGAAGGAGAGAGGACAGGTGTCAGTTAATATCTCGAAGCCCGGCATCTTAAAAGGAGATCACTGGCATGATACAAAGCATGAGATCTTTCTTGTGGTAAGCGGTACCGGGGTAATTAGGCTTCGCAGACTAGATGATGAAGCAGTCATTGAGATCTGTGTGTCAGGAGAAAAACTAGAACCCGTGCTGATTCCGCCGGGATATGTACATCATATTGAAAATATCGGTGAGACAGATATGGTTACGGTTATGTGGGCGAATGAGGTATTTGACCCAGAGCGCCCGGATACCTATAGACAAGAAGTATGATACTGGAGTGGTAATTTTGAGAAGATATGTGCAAAGGCAGCTGCTGCAGCTGGCAGAGGCGGTCTGGAATGGAATAAGATATGCAGGCTCTAATGGTTTGAAAGAAGGTCAGAAAGAAGATCTGGAGTCAGTGCTGCGGGAATGCTATGCAGGCATAGATGCATTGGACAGAACGCTCCTTGATTCCTTATCCAGTATCAGGCATAAAGAGTATCAGGAGCTGCTGGATTATGTAAAAGAGCTGTTGGAGATGCTGAATGTAAAAACGAATCCTTCTGTTGTAAAAGTTAATGTCACAGATTCCTTAGACAGCGTAAAGATTTCCGATCTTATGGATGCTCTGAATGACAATATGTCTGTACTGTTAAAAGAGCTGAAGTGTGAATCAGAGGTAAAGCTGGAAATTGTGTTTATGCCGTATAAGGCATCTATGTGGGACTGTTTTGACAGCATATGGAAGGCAGCCGCGGAGGATGAAGGATGCAGAGTGACAGTTGTACCGATTCCGTATTATGACAAGAGCCCGGATGGAAAGCTGTGCAATTATTATTATGAAGGGGATGGCCTGCCTGCATATGTAAAGACTGTCCATTATCAGGAATATAGTATACAGCAGCATAAGCCGGATATTGTGTATATCCATAATCCATATGACGGATCCAATTATGTGACATCTGTTGCACCAGAGTATTATTCTGGTGAGCTGCGAAAATATACTGATCGGCTGGTCTACGTACCGTATTTTATTGCGAGCGGCTACTCGGATGCGAAGAGTGCGTGGCCGTATATCGCGCCGATAGCAATTATAAATACGGATTATATTATTTACCAGTCGCCTGTCCAGCTGGAAATGCTAAAGGAATTGGGGCTGTACCAGAACAATGCGCTTGTGCTTGGCAGCCCTAAGCTGGATTACTATGCAGGCATGAAAGATCCGGGGATGCCGGATAAAAGCTGGGAAAAATGCAGGAAATTCAAAAAAACGGTGCTGATGACTGCTACATTGGATATGCTGCTTGCGCAGTCAAACGATACAGAGCCTTACCGATGGATATCACGTATGCAGTCGTTTTTGGACGTGATTCTGAGTTTTCCAGATTTGGCGCTGATTTTTCGTCCGCATCCTCTTATGAAGCAGACGATCCGCTCTATGAGGCCGTATTTAATAGATGAATATGAAAAACTGGAGAGCAGGATTGCAGGCTGTTCCTGCTGCATCATAGACCATGAGCAGGACAGCAGATATGCTGTTTACTGTGCTGATGCGCTGATTTCAGACGGCGGGTCTATGACTATGCAGTTTATGGCTGCGGAAAAGCCGGTATTAAATATTTACGGATATGGAGCCGGCAGCTTTAGGTATCAGGCATTTGATTTGAGCGGGGCGTATTTTGCTGCACAGATGATATATCCGCAGCGGGATGATTATCTGAAGCTGTCATATAGTGACAGGATAAAAACTCTTGGAGAAGGAATTCATAGGTTCTGTGGCATGATCCTGAAGAATCAGGATCCGAAAAAAGAAGAACGTCTTGCCACAATGCGCAGGTCTGTAGCGAACTGTGATGGAACTGCAGGCAGAAAGATACACAGGCGGATTACGTCGGAAATTCTGGAGAAATAGGCGGTGGAATATGAGTAAATTAAAATTGATGACAATCGTGGGAACCAGACCTGAAATTATCCGTCTGTCAGAGATACTGAAAAAGTGTGATAGATATTTTCATCATATTCTGGTACATACCGGGCAGAACTATGATTATACATTGAATCAGATCTTTTTTGAACAGATGGAGCTGAGAAAGCCGGACTATGTTTTGGAGTGTGCCGGAGGAAATCTGGGCGAGACAATGGGGCGTATCATAGCAGAATCTTATAACGTGCTGCTTGCCGAAAAGCCGGATGCCGTACTGATCTTGGGGGATACGAATTCAGCGCTTTGTGCAGTTTCTGCTAAACGGCTGAAAATACCTATTTTCCATATGGAGGCGGGAAATCGGTGCTGGGACTGGAATGTGTCAGAAATGATTAACAGGAAGATCGTAGACCACATATCGGATATCAACCTGCCTTATACAGAGCATTCGAGGCGGTATCTGATTTCGGAGGGGATCGACGGCAAAACAGTCTTTGTGACAGGCTCTCCGATGCGGGAGATTATCCATGCAAATGAGGATAAAATTGCAGGAAGCAGTGTACTGGAGAGGCTGGGGCTTAAAAAGCAGAGTTATATACTGCTGTCTGCGCACAGAGAGGAAAATATTGATCTGGAGCAGAATTTTATGTCTCTGATGAAAGCAGTCAATGATATGGCAGAAAAATATCAGATGCCTGTGATTTACTCGGCACACCCAAGGAGCAGGAGCTTCATAGAAAAAAGAAGATTTGCTTTTCATCCATTTGTGCGGCAGATGGAGCCGTTTGGTTTTTTTGATTATAACAAGCTGCAGATGAATGCATACTGTGTTCTTTCAGACAGCGGCACGCTGTCCGAGGAAAGTGCTATACTTGATTTTCCGGCGGTTCTGATTCGGACATCGACAGAAAGGCCGGAGGTGCTTGATGGAGGCAGTATTGTCATAGGAGGGATTACAACACAATCCGTAGAGCAGGCAGTGGAGCTTGCAGTGGCGATGCATGAAAACCATGAGCAGAGTGTTCCGGCCAGAGATTACGAGGATCTGAATGTGTCAGCCAAGGTAGTTAAGATCATTCAGAGCTATACAGATATCGTCAACAGGACTGTCTGGAGAAAAGAGGGAGATTCATGATGAAGGTTTTGTGGCTGTGTAATATTGTTCTGCCTGATTTTTGTGATTTCTATGGATTTCGTAAAAATCCTGTCGGCGGATGGATGACGGGGATGCTGTATCAGCTGGAGAATAAAGCGGAGATCGCTTTCTGCTTTCCGATTAAGGATAAGATCTATATGAAGGACGGAGTGTATAAGCAGCATAAAATCTATTCCTTCCAATTTTATAATTCTGTATATCAGCCAGATGTAAAGGATAGGATGAAAGAGGTTCTGAGGGATTTTGCACCGGATGTGATACATATATGGGGGACGGAATATCCACATACGCTTGCTATGGTACATGCAGCGGAAGAGCTTGGCATGGCAGACAGGATTGTCATTCATATACAAGGGCTGGTTTCTGTATATGCACAGCATTATTATGCGGATATTCCTGAGCATTACAGAAGCATGAGGTCAGGAGGGTTTCCTACAATCGAAGAGGAGCAGCGTGATTTTGAGCATAGAGGCCGTTATGAGATGGAAGCTATTAAGAGGGTCAGGCACGTGTTTGGAAGGACGGACTGGGATGAAGCGTGTGTAAAAAGAATCAACCCAGAAGTAAATTATCATTTCTGTAATGAGATACTGAAAGAGGAATTTTACCGCCATGTGGATGAGTGGGAGTATGACAGATGTGAAAAACATACGATTTTTCTAAGCCAGGCCGTCTATCCGTTGAAAGGATTTCATTATTTTATCAAAGCGGTTCCATATATTGTGCGCAGGTATCCTGATCTGAAGGTTTTTGTAGCGGGCGACAGTCCGGCAATAAAAAATAAGGACGGAGAATTAAAACCATATGGCGTATTGGTTGAAAAGCTCATGGAGGAATGTCAGACTTTGAACCGGATCACATTTCTGGGTATGCTTTCAGAAAAAGAAATGATTCAGCAGTATTTAAGAGCCAATGTCTTTCTGTCGGCATCCAGCATAGAGAATTCTTCGAATTCAATATGTGAAGCAGCCCTGTTGGGATGTCCGGTTATATCGTCATATGTCGGAGGGGTACAGAATTTGATTACGCATGGGGTGAATGGGTATCTTTATCAGGGAAATGCAGAGTATATGATTGCGCATTATATTGATAAGGTATTTCAGGAAAAGAAACTGGGATTTGATAAAAAAATAGAATCCCTTCTGCGGCCGAAGAAGAATGCGGATACGGCTTATTCTGTTTATCAGTCAATGCTTTCTGCTTAAAACAGTGGAATATGAGTGCGATCAGCGGCATATGCACTGTGCAGAATGACATTGATGCAGAAAAGTAAAAGCCGGCAGGATAAAAAATTCATGCTTAGGGTATGAAAAAATGAGGAGAAACTTTTATATGAGTGAGAATATTTTATTATT
Source organism: uncultured Eubacterium sp. (assembly GCA_947385875.1). Lineage (GTDB taxonomy): Bacteria > Bacillota > Clostridia > Lachnospirales > Lachnospiraceae > Eubacterium_J. Next base: position 17,916 of record CANDMV010000029.1, read on the forward strand.
CCATATTGGTATGCATAAAACTGGAACGACCGCTTTACAGCGTTTTTTATATGAAAATACTGAAATATTAAAGAAATATGGATGGTGTTATCCAAGATTACGGTCTGCAAAGTATGATACATGGAAAAATGGATGTACACTAATGTGGCCTGATGAACGCGGAGATGGAGAATGGAAAATTATAGAGGATACACTGAAAGATTACAATGTAGTTATTTCGAATGAAGGATATTGCATATATCGTGATGAGTTATATGAAGCATTGGCTAAAGCGCGGGAATTTCATGACAATATAAAAGTAATTATTTACTTAAGGCGGCAGGATCGTGCGGCAGAATCCCTATATAACCAATTAGTAAAAGGGATAAGCGAGCATGGCACGGTGACGGATTTTATAAATCATAGAATGCTCTGGACAAATAATTATTATGAAATATTAGATGAACTAGGCGATAAATTCGGAAAAGAGAATGTGATTGTCAGGGTATATGAAAAAGAGCAGTTTAAAGGGAGCAGGAATGATATTTTTTCGGATTTTATGTGTGCTATATCCGGCAATGATCTGGATATAAACTGGGACGAATTTATGATACCGGATACACAGAATTTCTCTTTAGATAATCGAATTTTAGAAATAAAGAAATTATGTAATTCTGTCATCAATAATCATGACCAGCCGTGGAATCGATGGGTAAGAAAAGAAATAGAAAAAATAAATAATGTATGCTGCAGCCATTCTGCAGCAGGGTTGAAGGCAGGTTATTTTACAAAAGAAGAAAGGAGCAGCCTGTTAGAATCCCAAAAATTAAATAATGCCAGAATTGCAAAAGAATTCCTGAATCGAGATGACGGAGTCTTATTTTATGATGATTTTTTAGATTATCCTGTTTATGAAAAAGAAGCGACAGGTTTTGAAGAAGCAATGATACGAATATTGTTTGGCATGATTTATCTGCAGCAGTGCAGACTGGAGATGACTCCGGCAGCTACAGCGGTCAGCCTGCTTCGTAAAGATCGGAAACTGGCTTTTTATGGAATGGGTGAGAGAGGAGAAAGGCTGCTGAATTATCCGCTGGCGCCGGATCTTATCATAGATAATGATCCTGATAAGGTAGATACAAGTATTCGGGGAGTGTCGGTTATTCCTGCGGATAATGTTGACGACTGGAAAAAGTATTTTGTTGTCGTAACGCCAATATATACAGCAGGGATTGAGAAAAGTCTCTGTAATGAGGGGTTGGTAAAAGGAGTCGATTATATATTATTGAACGACTTTTTTGATTATTTTTCATCTTATTATGAATAATCAGTTGCTATAGAAGCGATAGGAAGCTGCCGATGAAGGAAAAGCAGAAGCTGCATCTGGAAGTTTCAAAAATAGAACTGCTGAAAGCAAAAGAATTGTTTTCAGAGGAAGAATTTTAGGAAGCTGTCTTAATTAAATCAGTCATAAGCTGTAATAGAATAGTGCTGGTGAGCCTGCCCTTTGTCAGATGCAAGGGGCAGGCTCAGTTATTGTTTTGCAACAAGTGATAAATTTCGCTGTTATAGTATGAGATTACATTGCCTGTGAGCCGGGTGAATTGGCTGGCTTAAATGATCGTGAGTTAGATTGAAATTATTATTGATTTTTTTGGAATTATATGAGATAGTAACAGAAGTGGACAATATGGTTTATGAACAATGCTTTTCTGAGTGTTGTATAGCTGTGAAAAAATGCTTGTTTTCCGAGAAATTCAGAGGGCGCAGTGATCTTAAGGGGTTATTGCGCTTTTTATTATAGTTGTATTAGAGTGCTTACCCTAACGATAAAGTGAAGAAAGAAGCAGGAGAAAAAATTGACGGATAGTTACAAAAGAGTGATTGATTATATGCGGGTCTCGATTACAGACCGCTGCAATTTAAGGTGCAGGTATTGTATGCCCGATGGCATTACATGTATTCCAATGGAAGAGCTGCTGACTCTGGAAGAGATTACGGAAACCTGCCGGCAGGCAGCGGAGCTTGGCATATGCAAGATCAAAATAACGGGCGGGGAGCCGTTGGTGCGTCTGGGCTGTACGGATTTGGTGAGAATGATAAAAGCGCTTCCAGACATCGAACAGGTAACGCTTACCACAAATGGAGTACTTTTGCCCGGATATGCGGAAGAATTGTACAGAGCCGGTATCGATGGGGTGAATGTGAGTCTGGATACGCTGGACGGCGCAGAATATAGACAGATCACGGGGGTTGATGCCTTATCGGATGTACTGGACGGAATATCTGTCATGAGCAGTTATCAGATTCCTCTGAAAATCAATTCTGTACTACAGTGCGGGCAGGAAGATAACTGGCTGGCCTTGGCGGAGCTGACACGAAAGCAACATCTGGATGTCCGTTTTATTGAAATGATGCCGATCGGGTATGGTCGCCGTTATAAGCCTGTGTCGAATACAGAAGTATATAGGGTACTGGAGCAGCGGTATGGAAAACTGGAGCCGGATGTGGCGGTTCATGGAAACGGGCCTGCTGTATATTATAAAATACCAGGCAGCCTCGGAAGCGTAGGGATGATTGGAGCGGTTCATGACAAATTCTGCAGCCGGTGCAACCGGATCCGCCTGACATCCATAGGACAGATCAAGCCATGTCTTTGTTATGAAGAGGGGATTTCGGTGAAGGAGGCCCTGCGAAGCGGCAGTACGCAGGAGGTGAAAGAGCTGATTGCGGCAGCCGCTATGGCAAAGCCGCTGGAGCATATGTTTGGGAATAAGCAGATGGTCACAGAAACAAGGGAAATGGCGAGAATAGGAGGGTAAGCAGAAAAATGGGGGAGCTGAAAGCAATCTGTATCAGTGAACAAAGAGGTATGCCCAAAACGGAGGTATTACAGGCTGATCTTGAAATAGACTGGGGAATTATTGGGGATGCCCACGGCGGCAGGTGGCATCGGCAGGTCAGCCTGCTGGCATTGGAAAAGATCGAGGAGTTTCGCGGCAGAGGCGCACAGGTGGATTACGGTGCATTTGGAGAAAATCTGATTGTAGAGGGGTTTGACCTGCGTACACTTCCAGTCGGAACAAGGTTTCAGATTGGAGAAACAGTACTGGAGCTGACTCAGATTGGAAAGGAATGTCACAGTCATTGTGAAATTTTCAAAAAAATGGGCGACTGTATTATGCCGAGAGAAGGTGTATTTACGAAGGTGATAAGGGGCGGACATATTCAAAAGGGTGATGCCGTTACGGTCACCATGCCGCAGTCGGATCGTCCGTTTGCCGCAGCGGTTATTACTCTGAGCGATCAGGGAGCAGCGGGTATGAGGGAAGACGAGAGCGGGCCGCTGATGCGGGAAATGCTTGCCGGGGCAGGATATGAGGTGGTAGAACAGCTGCTTCTTTCAGATGACGAGGAAGGATTGAAGCGGCAGCTAGTCAGGCTTTCAGACCAAAGGCAGGTAAATTTGATCCTGACTTCAGGAGGAACCGGGTTTTCCGACAGAGATCATACACCGGAAGCTACAGCGGCAGTCTGTGACAGGATGGCAGATGGAATCGCGGAAGCGGTCAGGGCGTACTCAATGACGATTACAAAGAGGGCTATGTTCAGCCGGGCAAAAGCGGGAATTCGTAAAGGCACACTGATTATAAATCTGCCGGGAAGCCCTAAAGCTGTGCGGGAAGCGCTGGAGTTTTTATTGCCGCAGCTGGGACATGGACTGGGGATTCTGCGGGGGACAGAAAGAGAATGTGCACGTACGCAGTGAGTATAATTATTATGAACTGGAAGAAGGGATTAAGATGTCTATGATGAGTATTCAGATCTTCTTGGCGGCATGATGAATGAGATCAGAAAAGCAAGGTTTATTTTAAGAATTCCTACAGAGCAGAAAACAGAAAGGGCATCCAGACTGGTTAAAATGCTGGATGAAATAAAGGAAGAAAGAAAAAAAGCAGTTTTTATGGCACAAATCTTAAATTAAGTGATCAAGCTTTGCCAGTATGTAACAATTCAGACAGGATGTTACATATTGGCTGTGCGGACGCTGGGAGAGGGATCTGCCCGGTCTGCCTGCGTCCGTTCCAGAATGCTGAGAATCCCTGAGCATTCTGGAAAAGTCGCAGGAAGACGGGACAGCTCCTCTCACCCGGCGTCCGGATATCCACAAATGTAACACATTATCTGAATGGTTACAAAATCTTAAGTTAATGACATTGGCCGTGAATAGTAACTTACCTCTTGAAAATTTCGAAAACGTTATTATATAATTAAATAAGAAAAGAGGAGGAAGAACAGATAATGGCATATAAAAAAGTAGTAGATAATTTTTTAAGGTATGTGAAGATTGATACACAGTCCAGTGAAGAAAATTCGTCCGGGGTTCCTTCTACAGAAAAGCAGAGAGACATGGCGAAGATTTTGTATGAGGAGCTGTTGGAGCTTGGGGCAGATGATGTGCGTTACGATGAAAAATTTTGTTACGTGTATGCTGTGATTCCATCTAATATTGGAGAGGGAGCAGATGCACCTGCTGTCGGCTTTATCGCGCATATGGATACATCGCCGGAGGTAAGCGGAAAAGACGTAAAGCCGAGAGTGATTGAAAACTATGGCGGAGGGGACATTGTCTTAAATGAGGAGAGCCACATAGTAACTTACGTGTCTGATTTCCCAATGCTTGATAGATGTAAGGGAAAGAGCCTGATTGTGACAGATGGCAGTACGCTTCTTGGCGGTGACGATAAAGCGGGCGTAGCGGAAATTATGGCTATGGCAGCGTATTTTCTAGAGCACCCGGAAATAAAGCATGGAAAAATATGCATCGGTTTTACGCCTGATGAGGAAGTGGGGAGAGGTGTCGATCACTTTGACATAAAGCGATTTGGAGCGGATTATGCGTATACTGTGGACGGCGGCATGATCGGTGAGCTGAACTATGAGTGCTTTCATGCAGCATCGGCATCAATTACCGTCACGGGCAAAAATGTTCATCCCGGCAGTGCAAAGGGGATTATGAAGAATGCCATAAAGCTGGCATATGAATTTATGAATGCGCTTCCTGATGAGTGTCCTGAGAATACAGAGGGCTATGAAGGTTTTTATCATGTAGAAAACATAAAGGGAACGGTGGAGGAAGCAGCTGCAGAGTATCTTATTAGAGATCATGACAAGTATAAGTTTGAGGAGAGGAAAGAGCTGTTTGTCAAAACGGCTGATAAGCTGAACCAAAAATACGGAACAGAAATCTTTCATGTAAAAATATGTGATACCTATTCTAATATGCGTGAAATGATTGAAAAGGATATGCGTATCGTGGACAGGCTGATCGAAGCAATGAAATGTGTGGGTGTAGAGCCTGAGATCTCGCCGATACGCGGCGGGACAGACGGGGCAAGGCTTTCGTTTGAAGGACTGTTATGTCCGAATATCTGTACCGGAACGGAAGGCAGTCACAGCCGGAATGAATTTGCATGTATCGAAGATATGGAAAAAGTGGTTGAGATTTTGATAAACTTAGTTAAAGTATAATATGGGTCTGGCGGGGATTATGGACTTTATGGGGCATACTGGATCAGGGAGATCTGGTGTGCCCGGCCCATTAGAAGTTTACCTTTGGCGAAGGGCCGGATGTGTGTATGTGCTATGAATTAGTTAGAGCTTTTCTTTTTCTCCGGCAGAATAAAGCTGAGCAGCAGCGATATGACAAATACGCCTGCGTCGGCATTGCCGTTAAAGATGTCGCCTGCTGCGGATGGAAATGCTGCAAAGAAATTCCTATATCGCACACAGCAGCAGACGTGTGATTTCTGCCGGAGTCAGGGATTCGCCGGTGTCTCTAACTACTGCGGCACCGCATACAATCAGCACTGGTGCAAGATTTGCGACAAACATTGCAAGTACATGCTGCAGTCCGAAAGGAATTGCTTTTCCGATCGGCACTCTTCCGTTAAATGATAGACGTTTTCTACGCTTACGCTTGTTATATTTTCTTCTTTGTTATTTTTCATATTGGTTTCCTCTTGCTGTTTATATGACAGCATTCTTGTAAAGCACTGGAACTATATGCAGATGATGGTATCTATGTTGTCATTTTTATTTATGCCCGCGAATGAAAAAGTTTTCACGGGCATAGACGGGCTGCAGCTTTGGCAGATCATATCATTCGCAAGTATAGCTTCTTAGATAATTTGAAATTTGAGTTTGCAGACAATCTCCTGTGCTGACGATTTTGTTTTGTGTGGACTTATACTGCGTCTGCCTCTTTTTCTTTTCCCAGTCTGCGCAGCATCGTTTTTTTCACTGCCCGGAAGATATTTTCGTAGCCTGTGCATCTGCATAGATGGCCGGACATCAGCTTGCGGATTTCATCATCTGAAAATTCACGCTTTGCTTCCAGTATTTCTACCGCGCTCATAATAAATCCCGGACTGCAGAATCCGCACTGTACAGCGGCTTCGTCGATAAATGCCTGCTGTATATCTGAAAGCTCTCCATTTGGCCCGGCCAACCCTTCTAATGTCAGGATGTCTTTTCCATGCGCCCATACGGCAAGATAGATGCAGGAATTAAAGCATTCGCCGTCTATGATGACGTTGCAGGCTCCGCATTCGCCGACTTCACAGCCCTTTTTCACGCTTGTAAGCCGATAGTCGTCCCGGAGCATGTCAGTAAGAGAAGCGCGGACATCCACCATTTTTTCTACCTGTTTCCCGTTGATTGTGCAGGAAACCAGTTTATATTGATTACTCATCTGCTATACCTCCTCGTCAGATGTATGGATTTATGAAGTATATGTTTTATGAGAATAAATTGATGATACATTTGTAGTGCCGCTATTCGGATGGGTGGATTATGGAAGATCTGTCATGCCGCTATCCGAATGTGTGGATTTACGAAAGATCTGTCATGCCGCCATCTGAATGAGTGGAATTATGAAAGATCTGTTTTTCTGCCATCCAGATATGTGGAATCATGAAAGATCTGTCATGCTGCCATCCGGATATGTGGAATTATGAAAGATCTGTCATGCCGCACCGAATAAGTGGATTTATGAAAGATCTATTTTATTGCAACATATTGTTTATCCGTTCGTCTCACCTCCAGCCAGTCGTATGGATTCACGAAGCGCGCGTTCTGCAAGAACGACTGCGATATGCTGCCGGAATGCTTTTGAGGCTCTCCAGCTGTCGCGGGGATTGAGATCTTCTAAGACTGCGTTTGCGAATTCCTGTATCGTTTCTTCCGTGACTGGTTTTCCTGCTGCTTTTTTTTCTGTGGAAGGCGCACGCATTGGTACCGGACCTGCAACGCCGTATGCGATGCGGGCGTCATCGATGATTTGTTTATCTGCAGATAATTTGACATTAACAGAACAGCCGAGGGTGGCTATATCCATAGCGTTTCTCATCGCGTATTTGATATAGTGGCCTTTGTAGCCCTCGTAGGATTCTTTTGGAATGATGATGGCTGTCTGTAATTCTCCCGGATGCAGGTCTACGACACCTGCTTTTATGTAAAAATCATGTATCGGGATGCGCCGTATGCCATCCGGGCCGGTAATTTCAACTATGGCATCCCATGCATGGAGCGTAGAGGCAGAATCTGCAGACGTGACACCGTTGCAGGTATTTCCGCCGATCGTCCCGATATTACGGATCTGCGGCCCGCCGACCATGTCCACCGCTTCGCCGAGTACATTGATATGCTTTTGAATGATCGGATCTTTTGTAATATGGGAAAAGCTGGTCAGAGAGCCGATTCGGATGGCACCGTCTTCTTCATAGCTGATCCCGCGCATGGCATCGATTCCATAAATGCTCACAAGCTCTTTCCCAGCGCGTTTTCCTTCGCGCATCTGCACGAGTACATCACTGCCGCCGGCGATAATCTGTGCCTGCGGATGCTCGGTGAGAAGCTGTACCGCATGTTCTATGCTTTTTGCTTCGTAAAGTGCTTTTATATCATACATAATCAGAAACCTCCTTATCTGATAAGCCCTTTTTCCACAAATCTTGGAAAAAGATTGTGCGGGTTAAGCGGCGCTTCATTAACTGTCACTCCGGTTGCCTGATAGACAGCGTTTCGAATCGCAGGAGCCACGGAGCAGGCAGGCGGCTCTCCAAGGGATTTCGTTGCGAATGCACTGGTCGGTTCAGGATTTTCTACAAATAATGCCCTAAGGCGCGGATGATCCATAAAGGTGGATAATTTATAATCCAGCAGGTTATTGTTCAGTGTGCGTCCGGTCTTTTGGTCAAAGATGAGACACTCTGACAGACCGAATCCAATTCCCATGCTCATGCCGCCGTGTACCTGAGCCTCTGCCAGAGCCGGATTAATCAGTTTTCCGGCATCATGCACATTGACGATGTCTAAAAGCTTTACTCTGCACATAGGAATATCGACTTCTACTTCTGCAAACGTACATCCAAAGGAATAGGCATTGGATTTGATCTGGGCGGTGCTTTCCGCAGACAGATGCTGGCTGTTTGTCGTACTGTATAGGGCTTCGGTGGATAGCTCACCCAGCGTCATCAGCGGGCGGCCGTCCGGCGTACGGATAATCATTCCATCTACAATGTCCAGATTGTAGATCGGCATACGGGTCAGCTCCTGTGCATATTTTAAAATGCGCTCCCGAAGCTGCAGGGCAGTCTGGCGGATGGAAAATCCAGCCGTATAAGTCTGTCTGGATGCGTAAGCACCGGTGCCAAAAGGCGTAATGTCTGTATCCTGACAAGAGATCACGTGTACGCTTTCGAGAGGAACGCCCAGCACGTCCGCTGTCATCTGTGTAAATGCGGTATCCGCTCCCTGACCGATTTCTGTCTCACCGAGCTGTACCTGAAGGGTTCCGTCCTGATTTAAGATCATGCGGCAGGATGAGGTTTCCAGAGAAATCGGCCACACTGCCGTATTGTACCAAAAGACAGCGGCACCGACTCCGCGGCGGATGTCTCCGGTCTGGTTCTGGTATTCCTGATATTTTCTCTCATAGTCGATAGCTTTCATACCTTTGTCCAGACATTGGTTAAAGGTATCGTGGTATAATTCGTTTTTTGAAAATGCATCCACATATCCGACCGGCATGATATTTTTACGCCGGAATTTAATAGAATCCATGTTAAGCTGGGACGCAACATCTTCGGTGTGGCATTCGACCGCCCACATTGCCTGCGGAATGCCGTATCCGCGCATAGCGCCGGCTACCGGCTTATTTGTAAATACTGTATAGGCATCTACTTCTACATTTTCACATGGATATAGCTGTGGAAATGCACCAGCTCCTTTTGCGACAATGCTGTGTCCATGAGAAGCATAAGCTCCCTGATCGGAAAACGCCTCCAGCTTGCGGGCTGCATAAGTGCCGTCCGGCCGTACCCATGATATGATATGGCTGCGGATGGAATGGCGCACACGGTTGGATACAAATGTATCTTCTCTTGGAACGTCCAGCTTTACGAGATGTCCTCCTACCTGTTGGCACAGCCATGCGCAGAGCGGTTCGTATAATACATCCTGCTTATTGCCGAAACCGCCGCCGATATAAGGCTTGATGACGCGTATATTGCCCCAGCCGATTCCAAGCGCCTGGCCTACGACGCGGCGGACAATGTGCGGGATCTGGGTAGAAGTGACTACCGTGATCCGGTTTCCTTCCATCTGTGCATAGCAGATGAAATTTTCAATATGACAGTGCTGTACGACAGGTGTCTCATACCAACCTTCTATTTTTTTCAGGCCCGGTTCTTTGATAGCTTCTTCGTAGTTTCCTTTTCGGATGGAGGTATGCTTTAGGATATTGTTCGGGTATTTTTTATGTATTTGAGGAGCGCCGTCCTTCATTGCCTCCTGCACATCCAAGACAATGGGATATTCTTCGTATTCTGCTTTCAATGCGCGGACTGCCTGCGCGGCAGCTACTTCGTCTTCGGCTACGACTACTGCAATATCGTCCCCATAAAAACGGACTTCTTCGGTCAGCACCAGACGGTCTGCCACGTCCTGATGATCCGGGTCTGTAGACCAAGGATGGCCTGCGGTCGGGAAATAGTGCTTTTCCTTTAGATCGAAACAGGTAAAGATTTTTACGACTCCGGGGATTTTCTCTGCTTCGGATGTATCGATTGATATAACTTTTCCGTGGGCTATGGACGCGTGCAGTATTTTTGCTATATATGCGCTTTGATCGCATATGTCGTCTGTGTATTTTGTACGCCCGATGACCTTGTCATATGCATCAACACGGGTTACTTTTTGTCCAACATACATCTTGTGTACCTCCTTTTAAATTTTGCTGATATTAATAAGTACCAATAGGCTGTTTCATCTGTGAAGATTTTTGTTCCAATTTAGGCAGTAAGAAATTCTCCTAAAATCTGATCCATCTGAAATTAAATTTTTTTCATGACAATGAGTGTTTTGCTTGGCGTGCTTTCTATCGTTGTGCCGGGACTAATTATTATTGTGCTAGGACTAATTATTATTGTGCCAGTGCTGATATTTATTGCATGTCGGAGCAATATTTTCGATGCTCTGCTGTATTAGATTTCACCGTAGATATAATCACCAATATGCTGCTTCATCTGCAGATAGCCTTCCTCCGTAATTATGATCTTTCCTTTGTCGAGCAGAATCAAATTGTCATCCCGCAGCTTTTTGATGTTGCGGTTCAAGGTCTTGATCGAAAATCCGATTTCTTCTGATAACTGATCTCTGCTCTGGCGGATTCCAGCACTTTTTTCCGGTGCTGAGTCTGCTCATATTTGCGGATTAAATGCATCATCAGCCGCTCGCGGCCTTCGATAAACAGGTATTTTCTGGCATCGGCTGTCTGGGATATGAGCCGGCGCATATTTATTTTTGTCCGGGAATACAAAGCCTCAGCGTCGTTTTTCAGCCATTCCATGTACACCGCGGATGGAATCAGGAGCACACGGCAGGGTGTGACGGTGACGACGCTGATTCGGTAATTGATGAGGTATGCAAAATATTCGATTTCACCGAAAAAATCTCCTGGGCCGTAATCCTTGAAGTAATAGGGCTTTCCTTTCATCGGCCATTCGATTCCAGTTACTTTTCCGGATAGTATAATGTAAATGTTGCTGCATTTTTCTCCGGCTTCGATTAATGTCGCGCCTTCGGCTACTTCCATTGACCGCATATAATATCTGACTTCATCGGGACAGTTCTGAAACAGGATTTCCATGTATGTCTGTGTCTTTAACGGCATTTCTTTAAATAGCTCCATAGAGTATCACCTCATCTTTGGTTACGGTTCACAGCCAGTTAGTAATCCTCTCTGGTTTTATTATATAGGATTGCGAAGAGAAATAAAAAGGTCGGATGACCTGTTTTCGGTGAATTCTTGAAAAATGGCAATTAAGACAAAAAGTGAATGATTTTTTGGGGATATTTGGAGGAAAATTGTGCAGAATTCACAATGGCGAGTCTTTTTTTCTGAGATTGAAAAAGCAGGAACAAAGAGCTGCTGCTATTTAACCATTTTGTGAAGGGATTTTTTACTCCTAATATGCTTCTTCTGGTCCTGCTTTTTGGCATCCGGCTGAAAAAGAAAAGTATATTTTGGGGAAGAGCAGCAGCTGGCTGTCTGATTGGCCTAGGGTATGCCGGATTTCTTGGACATGGGGGTTTTGCCTATATCGTACAGTTTTTAGGAATTTCTGTTTTTTGTTTTTGGATATATGATATTTCTTTTGTAGATGCGCTATACTGTTCTTCCTGCGCTTATGCGACGCAGCATATGGCATATGCTTTCTACCAGATGGTATTTCGCCCGGCTGTGGGAACACCGATTTATTCTTTGCAGTATGCGATAAGTTTTGTCCTCGTTGCAGGATTGATCTATGTGTTTGTTGTACGCAGATTACAGCTTTTACACAGAATCTGGACAGTGTGACATATGATGAGGACACAGATACTTATCATGTGAAGGTTACGGTAAAAAATGACGGAGATACCGCAGGAAAATCAGTGGTAGAGGTTTATGCACAGACACCATATGGGACATATGAAAAAGAAAATGCAGTTGAAAAATCTGCTGTACAGATTGTAGGATTTGGAAAGACGGATGTGCTTGAGCCGGGAGCTTCTGAAACCGTTGATGTAGCAGTAGAAAGATATTTGCTGGCAAGCTATGATGATACGAATGCAAAAGGCTATATTTTAAGTGAAGGGGATTATTATCTTGCTGTCGGAGACGATGCTCATGATGCATTGAACAATATCCTTGCGGCAAAAGGTGCGTCTGGTATGACCGATGTACTTGGAAATACTGCACAAGGAGATGCGGGAAAAGCATATACATGGAATCAGTCTGAATTGGATACGGAAACATACCGCACCTCACGATATACGGATATGGAAGTGACCAATCAGTTTCATGATGCAGATTTGAACAATCTGGAAACGGATACGGTACAGTATCTTTCAAGAAGTGACTGGGAAGGAACATATCCGAGAGAACAGGTGTCTGTTACAGCAACAGAAGAAATGATGGAAACATTAGACGGCAGCCTTTACGAAAAACCGGAGGATACTCCGTCAGTTGATGATTTTACACAGGGTGAAGATGCAGGGATGTCTTTTGTGGATATGAAGGATGTGGAGTATGATGATGAACAGACATGGGATAAGTTCTTAGATCAGCTTACTGTAGAAGATATGTGCTCGATTCTTCCGGATCAAAATGGTTCACAGATGATCGAGAGCATTACTATGCCGGAAACATACCGGGGAGATGATCTGGATTGTCTGGAGCAGGTGAAATTTAAGGCGACAGGCAAGTCAGGAACAGTATGGCCGTCTACTGTAGTCATGACTTCTACATGGAATAAGGAAGATCTTGCAAGAAGAAGCAGCCTGATTGCAAATGAGGCGTATTTTATGGGATGTACAGAAATCTGGTCAGGCGGTCCGAATATTCATCGTACACCATTTAACGGAAGAGCATCAGCATATTATTCCGAGGATGGAAACGTAGGTTATCTTGTAGGGACCATTGTGGCGGAAAATGTACAAAAATATGGTATCATCCTGGGATACAAGCATATGGTGGTCAACGATCAGGAGGCAAACAGAGAAAGTGTGGCAACCTTTGTAAACGAGCAGGCACTGCGGGAAAATTACCTTCGGGCGTTTGAAGGCGCATATACAAAAGGCGGTGCGCTGGGAACCATGACAGCATTTAACAGAATCGGCTGTACATACTGCGGAAGCTCTGTGGCACTTCTTACGAATGTACGGCGCGGCGAGTGGGGCTTTCACGGGCATGTAACATCTGATGCAGTGGTAGGTACGGGCTATAAGACACATTATGATTCAAATCTGGCGGCAGGAGTGGATTATTTCTGCTGGGATATGGCAAACGGAGAAGGTTCGAAAACAAGCGCAGAAAGAATTGAGGAAATGATAGAAGGCGGAGACGGGTATATGCTTCAGCTTCTAAGAGATGCAACAAAGCATACGGTATATGCACAGTCAAGGTCTATTTTAGTTAATGGCATGGACAGCAGTTCCCATGTGGAGCATGTAACTCCGTGGTGGGAGACAGCGCTCTTTACATTGAAAACGGTAACAGCAGTTCTTACGATTCTGTTTGCAGTGCTGTATTGTCTGGAAGTGTTTGTGTGGAGTAAAGCGAGAAAGGAAGGAAAAAGAGAATGAATATAAAAGATTTTTTGTTTGGTAAAAGAATCAGCGGTTTTATTAACATAATCAATATTCTGCTGGCAGTTATCAGCATCATTATTTACAGCGTTAAGGCAGTACCGTTAAAAGAATTTTCAACGGCGGTAGTTGTTTGCCTTGCTCTTGCAGTCATTTGCTGTGCTGTTTATGCAGTGGCGGATATTCGTATTGCGGATATTCTGAATCTGGCGGCAGCTATTTTTATGACGATTGCGCTTGCGAATCTTATCATTGACAGTATTAACATATTTGCAGATGGACTAAACGGAATTACTATGTTTGGTACTTCCGGGGAGATCGGACATATTGTGAAAGCGGCGGTAATCATGTCGGTTATGCTGATTGCGGAAATTGTTTCTTGTTTTATGAGCAGAGATAGAAAGGAGTCGGGAATTAAAATAGAAGAAGGTACCTTTCAGAGCTGAAAAATAGGCTTAGCAAGCCGTCACTATTGGGAGTAGTGGCGGCTATTTCTTTTTATTCTTGTAAATTTGGTAAAACAAATTTGCAAGGGCTGTAATGAGTTTGCCAATCTGAATGAAATCTTGTAAATCTGCTTGCTGTGAAAGGAAAATACTATAAAACTATCAAAAGGTGTACTTTTTGATAGCTTTTTGTCATTTACCTAAATTTACCATATTGTCTATGCAAATGCAAGTTTTTTTGATTATTTTGCATTACATAATTAAAATTAACTTCCTTAATATTGAAAATATTTATAAATATCCGCTCAAAAATGAAAGATCTTCTTTTATGAAATTGTTATCAAAAAGTACACATTATGATAGTAATTATAGAAAATGAGAGTCACAGTTCAAGCGGTTTTGCACATATATTGCTAGACATTGACAGAATTGTAACAATGGTGAACGCAGAAGCTTTAAAAGCTATTGAGGCCGTTGTCCTGCTGTTATGGAGGGAGAGAATGATTTTAAAGTGCTGTAATAAAGGGCATTATTATGATGGAGATAAATATCAAAATTGTCCGCATTGTTTGGAAGAAGGTCAAAGTCTGCAAAAAAGTAAGGCACGGCATATTTTGAAAAGAAAAACATCTATAAAGAATAGTTCAGCAGAAATGTCTGTTAATGTATCACAGCATAGCTTCCAATCAAGGTCTTCGTCATCAGAAGAATCAATGACAATGTGCCTGCCATCCAACGATGAAGAATCAATGACGATGTGTCTGCCATCCAATGATAAAGAATCAATGACAATGTGTCTGCCATCTAATGATGAAGAATCAATGACAATGTGCCTGCCATCCAACGATGAAGAATCAATGACGATGTGTCTGCCATCCAACAATGATGATTCGCTGACAGTTTGTCTGCCCGCTAAGCAGCATAATTCGTTGGAAAGGTTACCGCAGGCCGGCAGTCTGGATATTTTTCTAGCAGAGCAAAGGCTGACCGCAGGATGGTTTGTATGTATCAATGGAAAAGAATTTGGCAGAAGCTTTGCTGTAAAGAATGGGAAAAATCTGATTGGACATGCAGTCGTTTATTATTTGATGAAGCATAATAAATTTATGATAGAACCTGGAGATACAAGGAATTTGTTTTATTTAAATGAAGAACCCGTGTTAAATCCTGTTGAAATGAAAAGGCATGACATTTTAAAAATAGGAGGTATCAGCCTGATGCTAGTGCCATTGTGCGGGAAAGATTTTAGCTGGACAGAATTGATAAAAACGAACAGGGAGAGAAGCCTATGAAGATCAAGCTCTCAGTAATCATGTCTGATGAAAGATATTTAAAGAAATTTATGGATATGGCGGCTCTGCAGTATTCAGAAAAATTAGATCTGTCTGTATTTACGCAGGCAGAAGGTACAGCTGAGATTATAAAAAAGAACAGGCCGGATATAGTTTTATCAGAAAAAGAATATATAGAGCGGATTGCAGAGCTGTCAAAAAACAGTGAGATTGTTTGTTTTACTGAGGAGAAGGATGTACATACATGGAACGGCTATCGGGCGGTCTGTAAGTATCAGAGATTTTCAGATATTTATAAAAATATAGTGGAAATCTATGCAGAAAGAATGGAAGCAGAAGCAGTGATATTAAAAGGCGATGTAGAAAATAAAAAGATTGTTACATTCTTTTCAGGAGCTGGAGGCGTGGGAGCGTCAACGGCGGCGGCAGCATATGCCTGTTATCTGGCAGAACATGGGGAATCAGTACTTTATTTAAATCTGGAACAGACCGGAGCGGCTGATTTGTTTTTTGATGCAGATGGGGAGGATAATTTTGGAAGGGTGATTTATTCTCTGGAAATGGCGACTGGTTCGCCGGCGGTGCGTATGGAAAATGCACTGAAGCAGGACGCGTCCAGTGTTTATTTTTACTCAGCATGTACCTCTGCTCTGGATATGCTGGAATTAAATGAAGAGGTGATGGAGCGGCTGTTTGAGGAGCTGGGTGTCATAAAGCTTTTTCAATGGATAGTTGTAGATATGGACTTTTCACTGGCGGCATCGGTATATATGCAGATCGAACGGTCATATGCTTCTTTGTTTGTTTCTGACGGCAGTGAAGCGGCAAATGCAAAGCTGGAAAGAAAGCTTGCTGCACTGGAGATTGTGGCAGAGCAGAGAGAGCAGATGCTGTTGAATCGCATTTTTATATTGTATAACCGATTTGGAAGCAGAGATGGAAAAAAGCTTCAAAACAGTGCGTTCAAGGAAATCGGCGGTATTCATCGGTTTGCGGATGCCGGAATCAAGGATTTGTTGAAGCTGATTTCTCAAAATGAAGTATTCGGGGAAATATAGCAGTGATGGATGACTGATAGAGGTTATGTGATGACAAAAGAACAGGAAGATGAACTGATTAAGGAAGTACGGCGGCATGTAATAGAGACAAGCTCGCTCAGCCTGCTGTCAGATGATGAATTAGAAAACAAGATAGAAGAATCCATCAATAAAAAGCTGAACGGCCGTTATTGTGCGATCAGCCAGAAAATCAGCATGGCACAGCAGATTTACAGCGGAATCCGGGGGCTTGGAATTTTAGACAGTATCTTGAAGGATAATTCTATTACAGAAGTAATGATTAACGGGCCTGACCAGATCTTTGTTGAGAGGAATGGCAGGGTACGAAAAATAGAAGAGACCTTTGAGGATGCTCTGCGGGAAGTATGGGCTTGACCCGCTGGCGGATGGTGTTGTCATCAGCC
>CANDMV010000030.1 GCA_947385875.1 uncultured Eubacterium sp.
TTTTCTGGCTTTCTTTGCAATCAGGCAGCAGAGCAGGTTCAGCTCGTCCGAACCTGTGACAGCTACAATCAAATCTGCTTCACCCACGCCCGCTTCTGACTGTACATTAAAGCTGGCTCCATTTCCCACAATTCCAAGTGCGTCACAGGATACGGAAACACTTTCTACCAGCTGTTCCCTCGTATCAATCACTGTGATGTCATGTCCCTCTGAGCTAAGCTGCTCTGCAAGCGCAGCGCCTACATTACCGCAGCCCACAATAATGATCTTCATATCTGCACCATCCATACCCCTTATTGAAATCATACAAAAGAGCGCTAAACGCTCCAACGCATATCGTTATATAACAAAAACCATAGCATAGATTTTTTATAAAAGTCCAATATACACATAAGAAACTGTTATAATATTAAATCATAATAACTTTCATAAAAGCCCAAAATACTCCAGCGCATAATATATCCCGTCATCATGCAGCGCTTTTGTCACAAAATCCGCCTTCTGCTTAACCCTGTCATTTGCGTTTCCCATCGCCACACTGCATCCTGCCACTTCAAACATCGGCAGATCATTGACACTGTCTCCAAATGCATACGTATCTTCGGCTGCTATCCCCAGCTGCTCACATACTTTTAAAATACCAGTTCCTTTCGAACAGCCCTTTGGAACGATTTCCATAACCGGAATATCGTGAATCAGCAGATCATAATCTTTTTCCAGCCCCTTTTTCACAGCTTCCAGATCTGCGTGTTCTGTAGCGCAGGAAAACTTGCTGACCTCCCACTCCGACTCGCTGCCCGTAATCGGAGCCATTTCTCCACCAACTTCCTGACGCAGCCTTGCAATATACATATCGTCCCCAAAATCTTCCTGATCCAGATAGAGCTTAAAACGCCCCTCCATAATTGCGGCTACCTGATGTTCTTTTAAAAAGGTAATCGTCTTTTTTATCTGGTCATGGTCGATCTTTCTATAATATATGACTTTATTCTGAAATTCGATCATTGTCCCGCAGCCGCTGACAATCCCATCAAACCCTATGCTCAGCAAAGACTCATTCTTTACAAAAGCTCTGCTCCTTCCAGTACACAGGAATGCATAATTTCCTGCCATTTGCAGCTTGTGAATGCCTTCTGCCGTACTCATTGGAATATAATTGTGTTCATCTAATATCGTACCATCAATGTCAAAAAATACTGCTTTTTTCATGATATCCTTTCGAAACAATTCAGACATCTTCACTATCTAAAACTTCTGACAAATATCTGAACTATTTTATCCTTTCAAAACTAAAACAATAATACAAAGCCTGCTATGCGCGTGACATTTCCAACATTTTATTTTTCAGCTGCATCTCCATATCTGATAATTCTGCTTCGGCTGCCCGACGCCTCTCCCTGCCTTCGATCTGGATCTGCATTACCTCATCCAGAGTCGTTATCAGCGTTTCATTCGTATGCTTCAAAGTTTCTAAATCTACGATACCGCGTTCAGATTCTTTTGCACTTTCTACCGTCGCCAGCTTAAGAGCGTCTGCATTCTTTTTCAACAGCTCATTTGTCATATCCGTCACTTCTCGCTGCGCTCTCGCTGCCTGTGCGGAATGCTCTACGCCGATGGCAATCACCATCTGGCTCTTCCACAGCGGAATTGTATTTACGATTGTAGACTGTATTTTTTCCGCCATCAGCGTATCCGAATTCTGCACCATACGTATCTGCGGCGCTGTCTGAATCGATACAGTTCTTGTAAGCTCCAGATCATATAATTTCTTCTCAAAGCGCTCACACATGTCAGCCAGATCTCTTGCTGCCTGCGCATCTTCAGGAAGTCCGCTGCGGGCCGCCTTATTCTGCAGCTCCACCAGATCTTTTGTCCGTACCTGCTGGAGCTTTTTCTTTCCTGCCAGAATATACATCGACAATTCCTTAAAATAATTCAGGTTGATTTCATACATGCGGTCTAACACGTCGATGTCCTTCATCAGCTGGATCTGATGATTTTCCAGTACTTTTACGATCTGATTGACATTTGTCTCCACTTTATTATACTTTGCCTTCATCATATACATTTTATTCTCGCTCTTTTTAAAAAAGCCCCTGATACCCTTGGCTTCTTCGCCTGCGTCAAAGCTCTTCAGCTCTGTGACAAGACCTGCGATCATATTTCCTACTTCACCCAGATCTTTGGTACGGACATTATTTAACGCCTTTTCAGAAAAATCCGCCATTTTTTTCTGAGTACCGACTCCATAATGAAGAATTGCGCCAGAATTATGAAGGTCAATCTGGTCTACAAATGCGTCTACCTGCCGCCTTTCCTCGTCAGAAAGCATGGAATCATTCAGCGCCTCCTGTTTGATCGGTTCTGGCTTTGGCTCTGGTTCTGTCTCTTTTGGCGCCGGATCAAATACAAGTGTCGGCGCTTTTGCTGTAAATTCTTCGAAATTGTCTGACAATTTTTCATCCTCCTAAGTTCATATCTTAATTATTGTTCAAATGATGTTTTTTCTAATTTTAATTGATCTGGTTCAGTTCATCTATGTCAGTTCGTCTATTTCAATTCATTTATTTCAATTCATCCATTTCAATTCATCTATTTCAATTCATCAATCTCAGTTATCATCCTATTATCTAATTTATAGTCTTTGTATCTATAAATTTGTTTTCATTCATCTGGTTCATTTATCATCTACTTATTTAATTTGAAATCTTTGTTTTCCGTAAGACCCTCCTGTGCCATCATCGTCTTCATAACTGATATATCCGACGAAATATCCCACGCCGTCTCTTCAAATAAACCATCCAGAAGCTTTTCAAATGCCACATTAATGGTATCCAGCGTATCTTCGATTTCTTTTTTCGTAGTAGATATATTTTCTCCTGCAATCTCCTGCCTGTCTAAATCAATATATGCATTCAGCAGCTTTGTCGTAGTAGGCAGGTAATAATCCATAAATTTGTGCAGGTCATCCGCGCTTTCCGGCGTTTTTTCTACATGCTCAAAAATCCGGCGCATAATCACTTCCAGCCTGGAAAGCTTATAGCTCATCTCTTCACTCCGAATCTTTTCATTGCATTCATGCACCATTCGGATATAAGCGTTGCCGTCTTTTAAGATTTTCTGCGTCTGGTTGTCCAATGCCTGATGCCTTGCGGCTTCCTCAGCCTGAACGCGCGCCTGCTCCTGCCTTCTTTGTTCCTCGGCTTCTGCGCTCCGGAGGCTGTTTTCCGCCTCCAGATACTGCTGATATGCCTCCTGCGTCAGCATAAATACGGTCTGAGAACTGTCAAGCCGTCCCTGAAGAAACATATGCTTTTTCATCATCTTTTTTAAATCGTTCAGCACGCGGTCCCGGTGCTGCCCAGTCTGCAGAGCCAGCTCTTCGATCGCAATATACCCTTTCTCACCGATCAGCCTTGCATATTGATAAAAACGGTTAATCAAACCGATCTTGCGGCTGCCCCGCACAATATCCGAAATACTGCACATCGTTAAAAGCGTAAAAACAGCTGACAATACGACAAATACCGTCCCGCCCTGAACCAGCAACATAATAAGCATGACAACTGCAGTAATGCCAAAGCCGCAGGTCGCCAGAATTCCCCATCCCAGCTGAAGCGGGCCGGTAATCCTGCCTGAAGGATGCTTTGTTACTGCCGGCGGAAGGTTCGGGCTATGTAATACGCTGCCAAGCTGCCTGCCTATACCGCCTGCATGACGATCACGTATCATCCTGCCGCTATTATCTTCCTTTCTATCATAATTTACCTTTTTACCGTCCTCGGCTCTGCCGCTGCTTCCATGCTTATATATAGAAGCATATCTGCCCTCTTCCTTTTCATATATGCTTCTATAGCTTGCCTGTCCCTTTCTTGTATAGCTTGTCCTGCCATACTGATGCGTCGGATCCCCATAAGTGCCTTTCCCCGCCTCTTCTTTTACCTGACTGACCACACGATTTACAGTATTGCTCACATTTTCACTAAGTCCGCTGTAATCATTTCGGTTAATGGCATCTGCAACGGCATCTAGTATATCGCCTCCGGCATTACATATGTCTTTTATGTCCATGCTGCTACCTGTTCTTTCCTTGTACTAAATAAGATTGTTTTCGGTGAATCGAAATGTTTTTGATAATTTCCCTGCCATTGATTATAAAAGACACTGCTGATTTCTGCAAGGGTTTCACAGTAATTTTTGTAGAGCGTGTTTGAAAAATAATTTATTCTGGATAAAAACAAACAAATAGAAAAACCATGAAAATGATTTTAAGATTAGTGGAATATGATTCGCAATTTAAAGCTATGTCGGGAGGCATCCTTCGCTTCTGACGAAGCCGGATAAATCAGGTGCCAAGCCCGTCCATGCCATAAATTTTCATTTAAGAAAGATAATTTTTACCATAATCAAGATCTTTTTTCAGCTGCTTGGCCAGCTCGTCCACATTTTTAAATTTGAGTTCTGGACGCACAAAATGAAGGATATCAACCCGTGCCTCTTTTTCATAAACATCCTCCGCAAAATCATATATATATGTTTCCGCGCTGACCGGATGCTTTCCCTGAATTGTCGGCTTTTTTCCAATATTTGTAATGCCGCCGTATCGTCTTCCATCCAACCAGACATAGGAAGCATAGACGCCAAAAGGCGGCAGCAGCTTCTGTAAGGGCGGCTCGATATTTATCGTAGGAAAGCCGATTGTCCTGCCGATCTGGTTGCCATGCATGATCTTTCCCTGAATAAAATAGGGATAGCCCAGCAGTTCATTTGCAAGCTCGATATTCCCTTTTTCTATTTCTTCCCGAATATATGTGCTGCTGATGTCTCTGCCCCTATGCTGCATTTTCTGAACAACCTGCACCTGATACCCATATAAGCCGGCATACTGCAAAAGCATTCTATAATCTCCTCTCCGATTATGCCCGAACCGGAAATCTGTTCCTACAACGATCCATTTTACGCAGAGCCGCTTCGCAATTTCTTCAATAAACTGCTCGGCCTGCATATGCATGATTTCTTTTGTAAACGGACATTCAATCAGATAATCAATGCCGTTTTCCTGAAACAGCCGCTGTTTTTCTACATTTGTGGTAATCACCTGCTGCATGTGCCCGGCCGCACTCTGCGGCGGAACATCAAAGGTGAATACAGCAGACTTAAGCCCCATCCGTGCTTTTTCAAATACAGACTTCATTAAAAGCTCATGCCCACGGTGCAGACCGTCGAACTTTCCTAATGAAAGAACGGTATCTTCCGTCAGCTGTATATGATTAAAATCTTTTAAGTACTTCATCGCTAATTGCTCCCGCCAAATATTATCTAATACACCATCAAATAAATAACCAGTAAACGGTGTTCTAGTACAGCATTGCGGAAATAACGAAGAATACAGCACCCGTTATTTCCGCAACGCTCTAGTATTATAGCCCAAATATTTTAACCGGCTTAAAGTCTCCTCTGCCTTTGTCCCTGCGATATATACCAAAAAAAAGATGATCCAGATATACACAGAAGCATTCCTGTCCCGCCAAGCTGCCGACTCTTAAATCAAATGCCTGCTCCGGCAGACGGTTGCCATTTAAAAGCATTTTTCGATATTCCTCTTTTACGCCAGCCTTTGGATAATCCGGAAAAAGACTGTCTATCGGCTGCAGCAGATCTGCCAGAGTGTCTTTTTCAGCCCTTTTTTGAATTTCAGACAGCTTTACTGCTTTTTCTACACAAAATATCCCTGCCTTTGTGCGCAGCAGCTCTTCCATGCATCCGCCGCACCCAAGCTTTTGCCCGATATCATGACATAGTGTACGGATATAAGTTCCTTTCGAACAATGCACCTTTATCTTTACTCTGGGCAGATGAATCCATTCTGTGTCAATCTCGTAGATCTGCACGCTCCTAGGCTTCCTCTCTATTTCAATGCCGGCCCTTGCAAGGTCACAGAGCTTCCTGCCATTGACCTTCAGAGCCGAGTACATCGGAGGAATCTGCTCATAAGCTCCAATAAATGATGTAATCGCATTCTGCACCTCCAGCTGTGTGCAGATGACTTTCGTCTCTTTTAAGACAGCCCCGGAGACGTCCTGCGTATCTGTTTCCTTTCCAAGAAGCAGAACTGCTTCGTACTCCTTATCTTTATCGGTAATTAAATCACACACTTTCGTTGCGCTGCCTAAACATACCGGCAGAACTCCTTCTGCATCCGGATCCAGTGTTCCTGTATGTCCGATTTTCTTCTGATGGCAGATACCGCGCAGCTTTGCGACTACATCATGAGATGTATAGCCTTTTTCCTTGTATACATTAATTATTCCATTCATGGATTCAGCTCCAACTTTCAGCCGCTTTCAGCTGCTTATCGATCATTTGTAATATTTGTTCCAGACATTCCTGAGGATCCAGCTCTGTCGATGCTCAGGCTGCCCGGACATGTCCGCCGCCGCCATAGTGCATGGCTATTTCTGCCACATTCACAGCGTCAGAAGCAGCTCTAAGACTAATTTTATATTCCTTGGCATCATTCTCCTTCTGGTAAAATAATACTGCCGCCTCAACGCCTTTGGTAGCCCGCAGCTGAGCAGAGATTCCGTCCAGATGCTTTGGCAGGACATGGCATTCCGCCATATCTTCACTTGTAATCACGCTTGATATACACCTTCCATCCAGATGCATCCTGCTTTTTTCAATGGCCCTTGCAAGAACCAGATTCTGCTCATAAGTCTTCTGTACATACGTCTTATCGACTATTTCCGTAAAATCAATTCCTGTTTCCATCAAAAAAGCTGCTGTGCGCATCGTCTTTGGAGATGTACACGAATATTGGAATAATCCCGTATCATGAATAATCCCTACATAAATGCATTCTGCGATCTGTCTGGTAATACGTTCCTTTGGCAGCAGGTCAAATATCAGCTCAGAAGTAGAGCTTGCATTCGGAAAAATATAGCTTGCATCTCCAAAACCGCTGTTGCTGAAATGGTGATCGATACAAATCACGCGTTCAGCTGATTTAAGCTGATTCGCAGCTTCTCCAAGCCTGCCTGAATCCCCGCAGTCCAAAACGATGAACAGGTCTACGTTCTCGAACTGACCAGATTCACTGATAATCTCTTCTGCACGGGATAAAAATTTAAATATATTTGGAATCGGCTCTAAATATAGCTTTACCTTAATCTGAGGATGATATTCTTTCAAGTAATTGTAAGCAGCCAGACAGGAACCGACGCAGTCCCCGTCCGGCTTGATATGACCTGCGATTGCCACGCTGCGCACACCCTGCAGCTGTTCTTCTAAGCTTTCCATTTATACATCTTCCATCTCTTTATAGGTGCTGTTTTTATTGACCTCGTCAATAAAATGTGACATACGTACGCCATATTCGATCGACTGGTCAATAATAAACGTAATCTGCGGTGTATTACGCAGATTAATGCTCTGCGCAAGGCTGCGTCTGATATATCCCTCTGCGCTTCTTAATCCTGCCAGCGTATCTTTCTGCGCCTGTTCGTCTCCCAGTACGCTGATATACGCCTTGCAGGTCTTTAAGTCCGGTGCAACCTCCACCGAAACCACACTGGTCATCAAAGGCTGAATACGCGGATCTTTAATATCGCTGCGTATAATTTCACTGAGCTTTCTCATGACCTCTTCATTGATGCGTGTGTTTTTAATGCTGTTTTTTCTCATATTTATACCTCAATCCCGGCATCAGCGCGGCACTTCCACCATTTTATATGCTTCGATCTGGTCAAATTCCGCTATATCACTGAATCCTTCAAATACAAGTCCGCACTCATAACCTGCCCTGACTTCCTTTACATCATCCTTAAACCGCTTCAGGCTCGCCAGAGAACCATCGTAAATCTGCGCTCCTTCTCTCGTAATACGGCATTTGCATCCTCTCTCAAAAATACCGTCTAACACATAAGAGCCTGCTATGTTGCCCACACCAGAGGCTTTAAAGATCTGACGCACTTCCGCATGACCGATAATGCATTCTTCGAAGATCGGATCCAGCATACCCTTCATTGCGGCTGATACGTCCTCAATCGCATTATAAATAACCTTGTACAAGCGGATATCGACGCCTTCTCTCTCGGATGTGGCTTTTGCTACTGTGTCCGGACGGACATTAAATCCGATAATAATCGCGTTGGAAGCCAGCGCCAGATTTACATCAGATTCATTTACCGCTCCTACACCGCCGTGAATAATCTTTACAATCACTTCCTCATTGGACAGCTTCTGAAGACTCTGTTTGACTGCTTCTACGGAACCCTGCACATCTGCCTTTACAATAATATTTAATTCTTTTACATTGCCGGATTTAATCTGAGAGAACAAGTCATCCAGCGACATACGAGATCTTGTTTCTTCAAGCAGCTTTTCTTTACTTTCTGTAATGTAAGTCTCTGCAAAGCTTCTGGCATCTTTTTCGGATTCGCATACGACGAACGTCTCGCCTGCATCCGGTACGCTGCTTAATCCAAGTATCTCTACCGGCATTGACGGCCTGGCTTCCTTTACATTGCGCCCTTTGTCGTCAATCATGGCCCTTACTTTGCCATAGCTGCTGCCGCAGGCAACCGGCTGGCCGACTTTTAACGTGCCTTTTTGAACTAATACCGTAGCTACAGCACCGCGCCCTTTATCCAGCTTTGCTTCGATAATCACGCCGCGGGCATTCCTCTTTGGATTGGCTTTCAGCTCCAATACCTCTGCCGTCAGCAGGATCATTTCCAAAAGCAGCTCTATGCCTTCGTGAGTATGCGCGGAAACCGGTACAAAAATCGTGCTGCCTCCCCAGTCTTCCGGAATCAGCTCATATTCTGACAATTCCTGCTTTACACGCTCTACATTAGCATTCGGCTTATCAATCTTATTTACGGCTACAATAATCTCAATGCCGGCCGCTTTCGCGTGATTGATCGCTTCTACGGTCTGCGGCATAACTCCATCGTCTGCCGCTACTACCAGTATTGCAATATCTGTCGAATTCGCACCTCTCATACGCATAGCGGTAAATGCTTCATGACCCGGTGTATCCAAAAATGTAATATTTTCACCATTGCATTTTACCATATACGCTCCGATCGCCTGCGTGATTCCTCCGGCTTCCTTATCCGTTACCCTCGTATTACGAATTGCGTCCAGAAGCGATGTCTTGCCGTGGTCTACATGACCCATGACGCAGACTACCGGCGGACGGGAAACCATCTTGCTTTCGTCCTCTTCATCCTCTTTTAAAAGCTCTGCAATGACATCGACCTTTTCCTCCGGCTCTGCAATACAATTAAATTCCAAAGCGATTTCTTCCGCATGTTCGTAATCAATATCCTGATTCACTGTTACCATTGTGCCTTTTAAGAACAGCTTCTTAACAATTACAGACGGCTGAACTTTCATCTTTTCTGCCAGCTCACGAATAGTCATATGTTCCGGCAGAGAGATGGTGCGGATCACATCTTCTTCCTTCTGTGCTGCCGGAGCCGGTGTCTGGTTTTTCTTCTTATGGCCGCTGGTCTTTTCCAGATTCATATAGCGTTCCTGTTTCTTGCCGCCCAGCTTATCGTAATCTTTATTATTGCTATTTTTCTTGCGATTATTATCGCGTTCTCTCGTATCACGGCTTTCCTTGCGCAGTTCTTCCGGCGCTGCTTTTACGGAATCCTTATGGAAACGATTGATATTCTGTTCTAGTTTGCCTTTAAATTCCTTCTGGCGATTCTGACCGACTCTGCTGCCGCCTTTATCACCATAATTATTACCGGAATTCGTTCTATTATTCTGACGATTTTTGTCACCTTTCTGCTCAAATCCCGCATTTCTTCCACCTCGATCATTCTGGCTGCGCTCCGGCCTGCCGTTTCCGCTGCCTGCACGCTGCTGTCCGCTGCCTGCTGTGCGGCTGTTTGCAGTACGGCGGTCTCCCTGCGTTCTGCCCTGCTGTGAATTTCCACGGCTGTTTGTATATCGTTCCGTCCGGTCAGTCCGATTTACCCGCTCTGTCCGGTCAGCTCTGTCTGGCCTTTCATTTCGGTCACTTCGATCCATTCGATCTGTTTTATCGCTGCGGTCTGTTCGTCCGCTTCGGTCTGATCTGTTGTCTAATCCCATCTTATCCGCAGTATTCTCTGTTTTTTCGACTCGTTCTATGCGTTCCTTCTTGTCAGTCTGCCGGCCTGATCTTTCTATTTTATCTGTCTTGCCAATACTTTCTGTACGATCTGTCTTGTCAGCTCGCTCTGTACTGATTTTATCTGCTTTGTCCATGCGCTCTGTACTGATTTTATCTGTAATCTCAGTCTGGACCGGCCGATTGATCTTTTCTACGCGGTCTGTGCGCTCGACTTTTGGGCGTTCCGCACGCTCTGTTGTTTCTACACGTTCTGCACGTTCTGCTTTTTCCACTGCCGGCTTTACAATCTCATCATCCGGCACATGCGCGGAAGCTCTGTCATAATTTGGCCTATTTGCATTTGGACGAACTGGAATATGAGGCTTCTCAGCTTGTTTGACTCCATTACGCGGACCACGTTCTCTGCGGTCGCCGGCAGGCTTATTTCCACGGCCCGGCTTACGGCTCTGCTTGCTGTACTGCGCATTGAACACAGCCGTAATGCTTGCTTTTTTCTTCGGCCTTGCTTCTTTTTGTGCCGGTTTTGCCTGCTTTTGCGCATTTTCTTTTGCCTCTGCATTCTTTGTCTCCAAATCCTTTGCAGAATTCCTTATCACAGAATCCTTTTCCTCCGTCTGCATTGATGCCAAATCTTTTTCTTCTGCCTGCCTTGATGCAGCAGCTTCTGTTTTCACCGCATCCTTTAACTCGCTGTCTGCCTTTACCAGCTTTTCAAAATTTGCTTTAATCTCGGCTGCTTCGTTCGCTTCCAGCGCGTTGGAAGGTGTATATTTTTTATCTCTGTCTTTTGTTCTTTTATTCATATAATCTACAATTACTTTACTCGCTATTTTTAATTCCTTTGCGAGTTCATGTATTTTCTGTTTTGCCATATGCGATCTATTACCTCCATTATTCAGTTGTTCGATTCTTGTAACCGTCTGGGTGCCGGGCCGATGCCCGATTCCTTTAATTTTTTTATAATTGTTTCTGCCAGATTTGCATCTGTGACTGCCAGCGATGCTCGATATGCTTTTCCTATGCTATTGCCAAGCCTTTCTTTATCTGCATATTCAAAATATGGCAGACCGCGGTAAGAGCACATATCCATACAATGCTTTTTGGTATTTTCTGAAGCATCCACAGCAGCAATCACCAGATAAGCCTTCCCAGATTTTACTGCCTTCTCCGTTGAAAATTCACCACTAACGATATTTCCTGCTCTGGCGGCTATACCGATCATTGACAATACTTTATCTGGCTTCAACTCTCCTCATCTCCTCTTCTAATGATTTTATCACTTCCTCCGGGATTGCTGTCTTTAAAGAACGCTCCAGTCCCTTTGATTTTAACGCAGCCGCTAAACATTCCATTTTTTTACAGATATAGGCTCCGCGTCCATTTTTTCTCCCGGTATCGTCCAGACTAATATCATTTTCCGCATTTTTTACTACACGAATCATGCTGCGCTTTTCTTTAGGCTCTCTGCATCCTACACAGATTCTGGTCGGAATTTTCTTTGTCTTCACTCTGCACCAGCACCTTCTTTTCCTTCGCCAAGATCCTCATATCCGCTTTCTTCATATAGATCAACTATAGGTTCTTCATATGATTTATCTGCATCTGGATATTCGTCTTCACTGCTAGATTTTTCTGCATTTGGATATTTGTCTTCTTCATATGAATTTTTCGAATCTGCGTTCTTATTTTCTTCATAGGATTCATCTAATTCTGCAGCTCCATCCCTCTTGTATATGCTGCCTGTTTCTGTATATGCATCATCCTTGTAAATATCTTCTGCTCCTGAATATCCGTCATCTTCGTAAGAGTCGTCATATGAGCTTTCTGATTCTGCATATTCTCCCTTTTCAATAGTTTGATCTAATTGCGGATATTCATCATTCTCATAACTGCCTGATTCTGCATATCCATCATTTTCATAAAAGCTATCCGTATATTCACTACCCGCATAAGAATGCTCTGTATTCTCACTGTCATCATAGGAGCCTTCTGCATCCTCACTGTCATCATAGGAGCCTTCTGCATCCTCACTGTCATCATAGGAATTTTCTTCAAATCTTTGCTGCCCATACTCATCATGATCTGCATAACGATTTGGTTCATCTATGTCATGCTCTTCATAACTGCCTTGGCCTCTGCCGTCCTCATAGCCATCCCGCTCACTTTCTTCATAGCTGTCATGTTCATATTCGCCGGCATCTTCATAACCGTCCTGCTCATATCCGCTGCTCTCATCAGCGTACTCTTCGTATTCATCGACATCTTCATAGTCATTTTCGTAGTCAAAGAAGTCTCCTGCTTCCCTTGCCTGTGTTTCACTCTTGATGTCAATTTTAAAGCCTGTAAGCCGCGCCGCCAGCCTGGCATTCTGTCCCTCTTTGCCGATTGCAAGCGACAGCTGATAATCCGGCACCACTACCTTGGCACTCTTTTCCTCTGCATCCGCAATGACAGAAATAACCTTCGCCGGACTCAGCGCGTTTTCAATCAGCATTGCAGGATTGTCATTCCATGTAATAATATCGATCTTCTCACCGCGAAGCTCTTTTACAACCGCATTGACACGGGCTCCATTCTGCCCTACGCAGGCACCGACTGCATCTACATCCGGATCATTTGACCAGACCGCTATTTTCGTTCTGCTCCCGGCTTCTCTAGCTATGCTTTTAATCTCTACGATACCGCTCTTCACCTCGGCTACTTCTGATTCGAAAAGACGCTTTACCAGTTCAGGATGTGTCCTCGACACAAGAATCTTCGGCCCCTTTGAGGTGGATTTTACTTCTAATATATATAATTTGATACGTTCTGTCGGCTGGAATACTTCCCCCTTCACCTGCTCGTTATCCATCAAAATCGCATCGACTTTGCCCAGATTAATGCTGACATTTCTGCCCGCATAGCGCTGTACGATACCAGTGACAATATCTTTTTCTTTGCTGTAATACTCATCACAGAGAATCTTGCGCTCCTCTTCACGGATTTTCTGCAGGATCACGTTCTTCGCATTCTGCGTTGCGATACGTCCAAATTCTTTGGATTTTATCTCTATATTGACAATATCCCCCAGCTCATATTTGCTGTTAATCATCTTTGCATTGACAAGGCTGATTTCCATAACAGGGTCTTCTACTGTCTCCACAACTGTCTTTGCCTGAAATACATGATATTCGCAGGTCTCATGATCCATATCCACCCTGATGTTATCAGACTTGCCAAAATGATTTTTACACGCGGTAATCAGCGATGTTTCTATGGCTTCTATCAGTGTTTCTTTGCTGATATTTTTTTCTTTTTCTATGATATTCAATGCTTCTAATACTTCATTGTTCATTTTGGGCTCCTCCTAATTATCTTATCGCCGCACTTAAAAATCCAATGCCTGACGAATCAGGGCAATGTCTTTTTTATCAAATACCAATTCCACATCATCTTCCGTTGTTATTGTAACGGTCTTAGAATCATAAGCTTTCAGGCTTCCGTGAAATTCTTTCTCATGCTGAATCGGACGGTAGGTTCGAATCTCTACATCTTTTCCAAGATTCCTGATATAATCTTTCTCTTTTTTTAACGGCCTGCCAAGTCCCGGCGAACTGATTTCGAAGGTGTAAGAACCATCAATATAATCCATTTCATCCAAAATAGGATTCATTTCCCTTGCTACGGCTTCACAGTCATCTACTGTGATCCCGCCTTCTTTATCTATATAAGCGCGTAAAAACCAGCCGCTCCCCTCTTTGACGTATTCTACATCGACTAGTTCAAAATTATGCTTTTCCAAAATAGGCAATAGCAGTCCTTCCGTTTTCTGTTCATATTCCTCTCTTCTAGACATCTCTACACCTCCTTATACCGCAATTGGGCGCTGCAGCATTTATTTACAGCTGTACAACGCGAATTGAGAGTGGACCGCAATCCACTCTCAATTAACAGTTTCCATATTCTTAATATTAAGATAGCACTTTCCTATGGAAAATGCAAGTAATTTTATATTTTTGCAGCTAAATGTTAGCGTTCGTATGTAACAGTTCAGATCGGGCGTTACATAGCGGCTATTCTGACGCTGAGAGAGGGAATCCGCCCGGTCTGCCGGCGTCCGTTCCAGAATGTAAGAATCCCTAGGCATTCTGCATCTATGTTGTGACAGCCGGACGGTCGCGGCACCCAGTCCGCCCCGGCCTAAGGCCGGAAGCTAAAGGTGCCGCTACGGCTTCGCCGCCTGTGTATCGAACAGAATACCATGAGGTGAAATAGTATGCTGGACATTTTAATCGAATTGATTATCTCTGTTACGGCAGGTGTAGCAATCCATTGCATCTGCAAATGGCTGGACAGAGATGACAGCAACAGCATGGAATAGCTCACTGTAACGAGCGAGAAAACCCCCGGAGCGGTCTCTCCGGGGGTTTTTGCTGTGTTTCGTATGCTGAACATTCTAATCGTTGTTTCTTAGACTTTTCGTCTGTTGGCAGTGTAGCATATTCAGTTTCAATTTGCAATATTTTGTTTCATTAAATAAAAGCAAAATTCTTCCAGTGAGTTCACGAGTCCGCACGCACTATCACTGCCGCTCCGCTCACTTTTTTCAAATCACCTTCCCGTGTATGGATAAACAGTCTATACTTCCCAGACTTTCTTTTCCAAGTAAATCCGGCCTTAACCTGAAGCTTTCCATCCACGCAATAATTAGATACCGTGCAATAAGTTACATCCGGCTCCTCAATTCCTGTGTCAGCAAATCCAATGTCCAGCCGTTCTCCGTCCTTTGCCGAAACACTGTAATAAATCTTATCATTTTTATCCAGTTCATAGGTTCCAAGCCAGACAAATTCTCCGTCTTTTACCCGATTGATTTGAACAGGCACTGTAACCTTTTCCCCTCCGGCCTGCGTGATGGCTTTGTCTACTATATTCCCCTGCTCCGTCTGTTCCTTCTTAGTTTTCTCCTTATCGCTCGGCACCATTAATTTCTCTGCTTTCGCATTGCTCATGCGTTTTACGCTTATAATTTTACCATCTGCATCCCTCTTTATCCTCACATTCACCGTTCCTTCGGGATCCATGCTCGTAAAATAAGCAGAACTGTTTTCCTGACTGTCCAGCAAAAGCCTGACCCGTTTCCCTTTATAATAATAGAAGCTTCCTTTTAATGTAATGCCATATTTATTATATTCTGCAGTCCTCTTTTTTTCTAATTCTGCTTTCATCCCCAGCTCTTCCAGCAGTCCCATCTGATATGCAGTCCGTTTATCCCTCTCAGCCTCTGCCAGCCAGTTCATCTTCATTTTCCGATCCATATACTGTGCCAGAGTGAAAAAAAAGTTTATCTTTTCATCCTTATAAGCTTTTTTTGCAAACAACTTCACAAAATCGTCTGCTTCCTCCAGCTGCGTCAGGCTGATATTAAAAAACGCAATTTCATCATCCTCATAAATCCGCTCCAGCCATTCTTTCTGCTCATCTTTGTCCATTTTGGAAAATTCTTTTCCAAATGCCGGAAGATTGCCCGCTTTATAATATTTTTCTGCCGAACTGTCCGATGTGGACACCGCAGTGCTGCCTTTCTTCCCTGCATCTCCGGACACGGATACCGCAGCACTCCCTTTCTTCCCTGCATCTCCGGACACGGATACCGCAGCACTCCCTTTCTTCCCTGCATCCCCAGATACAGCCCTAGCGGCATCAGCCGCTGCAGGCTCAGCCGGCACAGCCGCGCCAACTTCTACTGCCGCTGCCGCCAGTGAAGCGGTAAGCACAACAGACAATACAAACGTTATTCTCGAAGATTTTTTATAATTCATAATCACATACAACCTTTCTTTTAATTGCTTTGCATCTGCACTCAGCGTAACAGATGGAAGGGGATGTTTAAAGCCGTCTCCTGTCTTTAACGCATTCAGCAGCGTATCCCCATAATCATGCTGTCCCTTTTTGTCAAGCCTGCAGATCACGGCTTCATCACATGCCAGCTCACAGGCGCGTCCCAGCTCCCGGCTCATCAGCCAGACCAATGGATTAAACCAGTGCAGGCACAAAGTAAGCTGCACCAGCCATTTATAAAGCATATCCATATGTTTTAAATGCACCATCTCATGCCATATCGTATACTTGAAGTCAGCCTCAGACAGCTGAGCAGACGGGAGCACAATACATGGATGAAAAAAACCTATCAGCAGCGGCGAACAAATCAGACTGTTTGTATATAGCTCCACCGGACGCTTTACACCAACCCGCTCCCCAACCTGCGCCAATGTATCTAACAGCTGCATGTCAGCAACTTCTTCCCACCCTGCTTTCATATATACTATAAACTCCTGATAAACAGTGATCTTTCGAACAAAAAAAACCACTGCTGTTCCAAGCCATACTACCCATAAATGTGAAAATCTACAAACATATGTTATGATCTCAGACAGCACACCGCTCCAATTACTATCGGCATTTTTATCATATGCCGCATCCACGCTTAGATTCAAACGATTCTCATCCAAATGTTTTCCATTCAAATAATTTTCATCTAAATGATTCTCATCCAAATGTTTTTCATCTAAATAATTTCCGTTCAAATGATTCTCATTCGAATAATCCTCATCCAAACGATTCTCATTCGAATCATCCTCGTCCAAATGATTTTCATTGAAATGATTCTTATCCAAGCGATTCCCATCAGAATCTGTGCTTATATTCTGCAAAGCCGTGCCGTCAGAAAAATCCTCTAATTCCGTAACGTCTTCCGAAACAATCTGCCAGATTCCAGTCCACTCCATCAGCAAAATAGAAATACTCTTTTGAACTGAAAACGGAAGCAGAAGGCTGGCAATGACAATCAGCCAGATGTAATACTGCCACCGCCTGCCTGTCCTGTTTTGATACAACGGCCTGAAAATAATTAATATAAGTATGAGCAGAGCACCTGAAAAAGACATGGAAAGAAACCGTGCCAGAATATTATTCATTTTCATTCCACCCGCTTTCCCAGAACCTTTTGAGCTCTTCATATTCTTCAGCCGAAATCATGTCTCTTTGTATCAGTGCGGAGACAAGCCCTTTTGCGCTTCCTTCATAAAGCTTATTCAGCAGAACCTGTGTCTGCGCAGCCTGATAGTCCTTCTCCGATACTGCAGCAATATATTCATTGCGGCGCCCGATCTTTTTTACTTTCACAAGCCCTTTTCCTGTCAGTCTGGACAGCAGCGTAATCACTGTATTTTTCTGCCATGTATACCCGGCTTCTGACAATTTTTCCATAATGTGAGCATACAAAGCAGCCCCTCCATTTCCCCAGATAATTTTTAAAATCTCCAGTTCAGAATCCGAAACCTGCTGAATCGTCATGTTTTACCTCCTTTCTTTTTAGATAACACTATGTAGGCTATACTTATGATAGCATCATGTAGGCCAAATGTCAATAATAAAAAAGACGAAGCCATAGCTTCGCCTTTAGGGCAGGACACCTGTGTGGTATCTCGTTAAGTTTTCGTATCATTCCTTATCTATTTTTCTAACATTCAACGTTGATCTGTCTGGATGAAACAGCAGCTATACGACAGCTTCGATAATCACCCTGTCCTCAATCAAAACTTCACGGACTCCAGATTCTTTTTTCTTATTAAAATTGAAGCTTATCATATATCCTCTTTTCAAATGATAATAATCCAAATAATCCAGCAGCTGCTTTTCTCCCCTTGTATGATATGCATTGCCACGCCAGATCTTCAATTCCACAACAATCTGTTCCCCTCGATAATCTATAATCACATCTGTCCGTTCCCTGCTGCGTGTTTCCGCCTCGATATAATAATTTCCCGTACCATTAATAATCGGTCGAAGATACAGCAAAAAATACCTTCTTCCATCTTCTTCGTAAAAAGTCATATTCTGGTTTCCGTACAAATCATTAAAATGAATCACAAATTTTTCTAAAACAAGCCGCATATTCAAATGCCCGTTTTCCACAAACTGATTACGGTCTAATGTCGCTGATCTATAAAGTCTGCTTCCCTGCACCTTGGGCGTTGTTAAAAACAGGTTGTAAAGACGCATTTCAAATATACGGTTTGCTATGCTTACCAGACTGCCGTCTGTTTTGATAAACCCAAACATCAGCGCCATCCCTACTTCATCATCATCTGGATTATATGCGATGCTCTGCCCCTGAAACAGCAGGGCCTCCATCATTTCTTTTAGCTGCGGATACGCGGTCAATTTCTCTGTCAGAGAATCAAACAATGAATTCCTTTCACTCAGCAGAATCCTGACTGCCTCCAAAATCCCTTCTTTTGACCATGCATCAGCTTTGCCTGAATCATCCATCCATTTGCATAGCCTTGTCACCAGATAAGGATACCCGCCCGTATAATCCCAGAGCATCCGGCTGACTTGCCAAATATCCATCCCTGTCCGGCAGTCCTTTTCATATTCCTGCAGCATTCCAGCAATATCCGCTGCTGAAAAACTAAGATCAATATTAAAATCTGCCGAAATATTCCAAGGGCTGTTATACTTACGCTGCTCCTGAGACTGAATCTTACATTTTAGATTTTTTATATCATAGACTCCTGCAAGCACTACAGACTGAAATGTACGGACATATCTCCTTCGCTGGTACATGCTTCTTAATATTCCCAGAAAATCCAGAAATACCTGATTGTTACATGCCGCATCCACTTCATCAATCATCAATACAACTGCCCTGTCTGTACGCAGGCATAGGTCCGTAATAAAGTCTTTCAGCATCGGAAACCCAAAAATCTCCTGCTGCATCTGCTCATCCGCCTGCTTGACGACTGTTTCAGAAATTCCTTCCGTCATGCCGCATACAATCTGTGCCTTCAAAAGCTGAAGAAACGTTTTGCAGAACTGATATTCATCCATAAATGCCGCACTGCCCATATCTTCAAAGCTTAAGAAAAATACGCTGTGATCTTTTTTCAGCTTTTGATACAGCGCATCCAAAATAGTTGTCTTGCCGAATTGTCTTGCACAGTTAATAGTAAAATATTTCTGCTGAGAGATCAGCTCCTGAATAATCCGCTCTGCACGGCTGGTGATATCTACCATATAATGAATATCGCTAAAACACGCGCCGCTGGTATTAAAATATTTTCTCATGGCAGTCGGTCCTTTCCTCCACTGAATTAACTTTCACACAGCGAATACTAAAAAATAAAGAGCCGGAAATAGCTCTTTCTATAAGCATTCCGACTCTGTTCTCATTAAATGAATATCATCATAATAGCAGTCCGTACGGGAATCGAACCCGTGTTTCCGCCGTGAGAGGGCGGCGTCTTGACCGCTTGACCAACGGACCATTTCTTACAACAAAATTATAATACCACGTACCCGACATAATTGCAAGCCTTTTTTTACTTTTTTCTATTTTTATTTTAAATGGTGTAACAGTTCAGATAGGGTGTTACATTATGGATACCCGGATGCCGGGTGAGGGGAGCTGTCCCGTCTTCCTGTGACTTTTCCAGAATGCTAAGAATCCCTAAGCATTCTGTTTTTACGCTGCGGCACCTTTAGCTGCTGACATTCAGTCAGGGCGGACTAGGTGCCGCGACCGTACGGTGCCACAGCGTAAATGCAGAATGCTTAGGGCTTCTTGCATTCTGGAACGGACGCAGGCAGACCGGGCGGATTCCCTCTCCCAGCGTCCGGCCAGCCATGTTTTGCTTAGCGCAGCAGCTCCTTACTGAACTTTTCAAAAATCTGTTTCAAACAGGCTTATGAAATATAATACAAAAAGTTAAAAGTTTAATCCTCATACCCATTTGGATTATTCTTCTGCCATCTCCATGAATCCTCGCACATTTCAAGAATCCCATTCTCTGCCTTCCATCGCAGCTCTTTCTCTGCTTTATCAGCATTCGAGTAGCAGGTAGCTATATCTCCGGCACGGCGAGGCTTAATCGTATACGGTATCTTCACGCCGTTTGCTTTTTCAAAATTCTTCACAATATCCAATACGCTATAGCCGTGCCCCGTGCCCAGATTATAAATACACAGCCCGGCTTTTTCCTCAATCTTCTTCAGTGCCTTTACATGCCCGACAGCAAGGTCTACGACATGAATATAATCTCTGACCCCGGTTCCGTCAGGCGTATCGTAATCATCTCCAAAGACACCCAGCTCTTTCAATTTGCCGACTGCAACCTGCGTAATATACGGCATCAGGTTATTTGGAATACCATTTGGATTTTCTCCCATCAGGCCGCTCTTATGCGCGCCGATCGGATTAAAGTAGCGAAGCAGGATGACGTTCCACTGCGGGTCTGCTTTTTGAAGATCTGACAAGATCTGCTCCAGCATAGACTTTGTCCAGCCATACGGATTCGTGCACTGTCCTTTTGGGCATTCCTCTGTAATAGGAATCTGGGCCGGATTGCCGTATACTGTTGCCGAAGAAGAAAAGATAATATTTTTACAGTTATTCTGTCTCATCACATCTACAAGTGTCAAAGTACCTGCTATATTATTATTATAATATTCCCAAGGCTTTTGTACAGATTCACCAACCGCCTTTAATCCTGCAAAATGTATGCAGCTCTCAATCATATTGTCAGAAAACAACTGATTCAGTATTTCCCTGTCTAAAATATCGCCTTTATAAAATTTTACTTTCTTCCCTGTAATCTGAGCCACCCTGTCCAAAGATTTTTCGCTAGCATTGCTCAAATTGTCCAATACAACCACCTCATAGCCTGCATTTAACAGCTCTACGCATGTGTGGCTGCCGATATAACCCGCTCCGCCTGTTACTAAGATTGCCATAATTCCATTCTCCCTTCTGATTGTCTGTGATTAACTTAAGTTTATCCTTGTTTCTATAAAATGTATAGAAAAAAATGTATAAAAAACATGTAATTTTGTTGCATAAATACGTTTTCCATATTATAATCCTTTTATGCAAACATACGTCATAACATCAGTTCCCAATCCATTTCAGCTGCACTGTAACAGAATCCTGCCGATCAGATCCCTTTATTAACAGCAGTTCCATGATAGGCGGGCTTTTCTGCTGCTGGCAGATTTAAACTGTTCTGTTATGCCGCCGTCCTGAGAGGAATCATAGAGATTATGAATGAAAACTATAAAAATTCTTACAAATCCACTGAAAAAGAACTGGTATCCCTTGCAGTATATAATGTAGGGTATCAAAAATGCAATCCGAAATATCAATGGGGCCCCGGCGTACGTGACCATTATTTGATACACTATGTGATTTCCGGAAATGGATACTTAAAAGTAAAACAAAAATCATATGAACTGCACGCCGGAGATTCTTTTTTAATCTATCCGGGAGCGGAAACCGCCTATACCGCAGATACAAAAGATCCATGGGAGTATGCATGGGTTGGATTCAACGGATCCGATGCTTCTATTATCTTAAAAGCGACTGATTTTACTCCTTCACATCCGGTCATTGTAAATACTCCTTATGGCGAAGAAATCACACACCAGCTTCTTCACATTTATGATGTACGTGGAAATGATTTCGAAAGTGCGGTAGAAATGACCGGCAGGCTGTATACGACACTGGCTCTTTATCTGAAAGGCGCAGGGCATACACCGGTTCAAAACAATTATAATACTTATGTACAGAAAGCGATTGAATATATCGCAGCCCACTATTCCTACCCGATTACCATCGAGGATATCGCGGACTACGTGGGCTTAAGCCGCAGTCATCTCTTCCGCTCATTTGAGATTGTACTGCAGCTTTCTCCAAAGGAATACCTCACCCAGTTTCGGATTAAGCAGGCCTGCTATCTGCTCACCCACACCAGCCTGTCGATTACGGCGATTGCGAACTCTGTCGGATTTGAAAGCAGCCTTTATTTTTCAAAAGCCTTTAAAAAAGCGAAGGGAATTGCACCCAGAGAATTTAAGCAGTCTAAAGTATAAACGATTACATAAAGTATAATGAAACAGGCAGCAGCTTCAATATATTAAAATTAAGTATCCACAAATCAGACTGAACAGACTGTTGTACGCAGCATGATTGATAGAAGGCAGCTGCTTTTATAAAACAGGCACCTCCGATCAGACTGTTACGCACACAGCCCCTGCCACGATACATAATACGCCCAGCATTTTTCTTTTTGTTATTTTCTCTTTTAAAATCATATAGGACAGCAGCATTGTCCAGATATAAGTCACTGATGAAAGCGGCAGCACGACAGAATAATCCAGCGATTTTAATACGTATATATTAAGTCCTGCTGCCGCGACATATAAAAACCCGCCGATATATAAATTTATATTGGAAAGCATTTTAAAAAATCCATCGCTGCCGGTTGCTCTTTTAAAAAATATGGAAGCTGCCGAGCCCATAAGTGTCATACACGCGACGAAAATATAATTTATCACTCTTCATCACCTCCGCCTATCAATATTACTCCTGTCGTAATAACGATAATACCGATGACTTTCATCACAGAGATTTTTTCCTGAAGTACAAAAATTCCCAGCACCGCACTCAAAGCATAATTTGTGCTCATCATCGGCTGAAGAACCGACACGCTCCCAAAGCGGTATGCCGTCAGCATAAATAAAGCCCCTGCCCCATACAGCACAAAGCCAATCAGCATATAAAGCACCCCGTTCGAGGTGGACAATTTCCAGAACAGCTGACCTACACATGCGAGCACAGCTGCACAGATCATCAGTATAATGCCTTTTTTATTTTTTTCAAATGACTCTCTCAACGGCTTTTCTCCTTTCACATGAAAATGCCCCCCGCAAACAATGTTTACGAGGGACACCTATTCGATTCCTGCAGGCTCTCTGCGACTCATGAATCATAAAATCAGCTTTGCCTGCTGTATAGTATTTGATTAAGCTGCTACTTTCTCTTTTGCAATTTCTGCCAGCTTCGTAAAGCCTTCTGCATCATTTACAGCCATATCTGCTAGTATTTTGCGGTTCAAATCAATGTTCGCAAGCTTTAAGCCATACATAAATTTACTATAGGAGATGCCGTTCATCCTTGCTGCCGCATTGATACGTGCAATCCAAAGTCTGCGGTACTGTCTCTTTTTCTCTTTACGTCCTCTATAAGAACTTGCAAGCGCCCTCATAACGGACTGCTTAGCTACACGATACTGTTTGGAACGGGCGCCTCTGTAGCCCTTTGCCAGTTTTAATACTTTTTTATGTTTTTTCTTAGCGTTTAAAGCACCTTTTACTCTTGCCATATCTGATCTCCTCCTTTTCCTTTAGATGTATGGTAATATCTTTTTCATGTTCTTTACATTTGTTTCATCTACAATCGCTGCTTTTCTCAGATTTCTCTTCGTCTTCGGAGACTTCTTGGTCAAGATATGTCTATGGTATGCTTTATTACGTTTTAATTTTCCTGATCCCGTCACTTTAAAGCGCTTTGCAGCGGATCTTTTGGTTTTCATTTTTGGCATTGCTCATTACCTCCTTATAATTCATTCAAACGCCTGATTTGATGATAAATTTGTTATCACAACTGTTCAGTGCCGTCTGACACCTTTACAATTACCTGCTATTTTTTATTTTTTTCTGCCAGCACCATGCTGATCGCGCGCCCTTCCACCTTCGGTGCTTTTTCCACTACTGCGACCTCTTCCAGCTCCTTTACAATATCATCCAGAATGTGCTTGCTGGACTGCATATGTGCCATTTCGCGTCCGCGGAAACGCAGCGTCACCTTTACTTTGTTTCCTTTGGCAATAAATTTTCTGGCAGCATTAATTTTGGTATTCAAATCATTCGAATCAATATTCGGTGATAGACGCACTTCCTTCAGCTCGACTACCTTCTGCTTCTTTCTGGCTTCTTTTTCCTTCCGAGTCAGCTCATAACGGTACTTACCGTAATCAATAATCTTGCATACCGGCGGTTTTGCGGTCGGAGCAATCTTAACCAAATCAAGCTCTGCCTCCTGCGCAAGCTTCATTGCTTCTTTTGCGGACATGATTCCCAGCTGCTGTCCGTTTTCACCAATCACACGAACTTCCCTGTCACGGATCTGTTCATTAATCATTAAATCACTAATGGTATTACACCTCCAAAAAAAATAAAGTGGATAGGCAGAACATCCACTTTCAAAGACATAATCATCGTATATCATTGTACTATACATTGATTGCCAGTATAAACACTTAGTCACACAATTATGCTAAGGTGAGAGTGGATACTCTACTTTGTTTTCACAACGTATATAAAATAGCACACTTGCTATTTTTCGTCAATAGTTTTGTAACAAAAAATTGCCCTTTTTCCAAATATATGCTATGATAGTATGCAGTCTGCTTTTGCAGCATATACTGACGAGCAGGATCTTTTTCCTGTTACGTCAATTACGAGCGTTTGGAGCTATCCTTATAAAGATTTCATTGCTCGTGAGCACGAGCGTTTCGAGCCATGCCTTATAAGGATTTCATTGCTCGTGAGCATAAGAAAGGAGTTTATAATTATGACTGACACACGCGTAGTTGACATGCACGTACATTCCAATGCATCGGACGGCACATTTGCACCCTTTGCACTGTTAGCCGAGGCTAAAAAAGCTGGTTTGAGCGCCATGGCGCTGACAGACCATGATACGATGGATGGAATCGCAGAAGCTGCTGCAGCGGCCGAAGAGCTTGGAATCGAACTGGTTCCGGGCGTTGAATTTTCTACCGAATACAAAGACTGCGAAATCCATGTGCTCGGCTATTATCTATCCGAAGAATATCCGCGCCTTCGTGCAAAGCTGGAAGAATTCCGTGATTTCCGTTCTACCAGAAACGTGCGCATGGTAGAACGCCTTGCGGAAGAAGGCTTTTCCATTACAATGAAAGATCTGACAAAACGCGCACCTGACAGCGTACTGACCCGCGCCCATATCGCCAGATTTCTATGCGAGACAGGGCAGGTTCCAGACATCAAAACCGTATTTTCCGAATACATCGGCGAGCACTGCCGCTGCTACATTGAACGGCCAAAAATTTCTCCTGTGGAAGCTGTCGTCTTAATCCGTGAAGCAGGCGGACTGGCGGTTCTGGCACATCCTGTACTCTATAGTCTGTCTGATGAGGACTTAAGGCAGATGATTCTGGAAATGAAAGATGCCGGCATGTGCGGCATGGAAGCTGTATATTCAGAAAATTCGCCGGAGGATGAGACCCGTTTCCGGCAGATGGCAGATTCATACGGACTGTTAGTAAGCGGCGGCTCCGATTTTCACGGAACAAACAAGCCGGATATTAAGCTTGGAACCGGAAAAGACAATCTGCATATCCCTTATTCCTCATTGCAGGCATTTAAAGATTTAAGACAGGCGTAATGCAACAGATAAAGCCAAAACACTAGAAAGCACTCAGTTGGTAACAGTTACTCTGACCTATTACCACAAATGTACTTCCTAGTGTTTTTTCATACGTTTCTTTATGCAATTCTTATGCGCTTTATCTTTTCTGACAGGCTGAAATATACAGATCCGTCAGGGTCTTACAATGCATATCAAGTATGCATTCTAATGTACATACTCCCTGCGTTTTTCGATACAGCTGTAGGCAGTTCCATGCTTTGTATAACCGTTCGTCATATAAGCAATTTCTCTCTGCTGCGGCTCGGAACATGCCTGCTGAAATACACTTTCAAAACTCTGGGCTTTTTTCTTTTCGCGCCGCTCTTCCTCTCTGCGTTTTGAAGTCGCATCGCGAAGACCTGTTACGAAAATCACGTTTTCAATCCGAAATAAACTTTCACCATATGCTGCGTTACTCCCCTCCTTGGTTGTAAATTTTTACAGTTACGGTTCTGCATAAAGCACAGCTAGTCTAAAAGTGCTTCATGCGGTCTGCGCAGGATTCATGAACATCCTTTTTCAAAACCTCCTGCAGTGTTAATAATTGTTGCTACTATTATTATCGGATGTAATTCAGATTTCTTAATACTGTTGTCTGAAAATTGTTACATATTGGCTGTGCGGACGCCGGGTGCGGGGAGCGGTTCCGTCTTCTGGTGACTTTTCCAGAATGCTTAGGGACTCTTAGTATTCTGGAAAAGTCGTCAGGAGACAGGCCGGCGCCCCTCAGCCTGCGTCCGGTTATCCATAAATGGAGCACCAGGCTGAACTATTACAAATTTCACCATATTGTTCAAAGGTGCCGATATCCATTCATGTGCATAAGATATATTTTTGTATAATCTCTCCGACTGCCCCTTCGTTGTTGTCCCTGACACAGCACACATCAGCCGCGGCAGCTGCCTCAGGATGGGCTCCTGCGGGCACTGCGCCGATCTGCGCAGCCTTCAGCATAGAAATATCATTTCTCTCATCTCCTGCTGCTACAGATGCTTCAGCAGGAATGCCAAGATACTCACAAAGCTTCGAGACTGCCGAGCCTTTCGAAATACCCGCCGGGCAGTATTCCAGATACTGCTCGCAGGAAAAAAAGCTGTTCAGCTGATTCTTTGTCCATCCGGCATTCTGCTCCTGAAATGCCTTTAATCTATCAAAGCTGTCCATATTTATCACAATCATTTTAGCCGGTTCATCGGCAAGCCCCGCTGCTGCATCCTCGCCTGTTCTGGCAGACATCTTAGTATGTCTTAGATAAGCATCCAGCTCAGCTGTATGCCTGGATGTGATTACCGTATCACTATGGTCATATGTGTGGATATACAAGCCCGCATCTGCTGCCGCCTGAAACATCCTGCGTACCACCGCAAGAGGAATCGATGCATAGGAAATAATCTCATGATTTGACGGGTCATATAGGACTCCGCCATTATATGCGACAATATAACAGCCTTCCCGGTTCAGGCCAAACTGACTGGCTACCATTTTGGCGCTTGACAGAGGCCTGCCGGTGCATATTGTAAAAATATGCCCCTGTGCCAGCATTTCATCAATCGCTTTTCTTGTGCCTTTTTCAATCTCTTTGTTATTATCCAGCAGTGTTCCATCCAAATCGGAAAATAATATTTTTCGTACATCTGCCATATTTGAAATCTCCCGTAAATATGCGGCTTTTTAACAGCCATTTAATTCTCCCGCTTTTATTTTTAACAGCCTTCTTATTCTCCGGCTT
Source organism: uncultured Eubacterium sp. (assembly GCA_947385875.1). Classification (GTDB taxonomy): domain Bacteria; phylum Bacillota; class Clostridia; order Lachnospirales; family Lachnospiraceae; genus Eubacterium_J. The sequence continues at coordinate 27,199 of CANDMV010000030.1, forward strand.
CTTTTTTACAGCCTTCTAATTCTCTGACTCTGCAGGCACAAACACACGCTCCTGATAAGCTTTTTCCATCTTCGGCACTAACAGCTCCGCCTCCTTGCTGAATATTTCCTGGGAATTAATCAGCACCTTGCCGCGTTTATCTATTTTCTCATAAGTGCCGTCCTGCTGCAAGACATGCGCCTTGACATTGTCCTCAAATTCTACATCCAGAATATGCAGCGCTTTCTTCTTCAGCTCTTCATCTAAGACCGGAAAAACAATCTCCACCCTGCGGTCCAGATTACGCGGCATCCAGTCTGCACTTCCCATATAGACTTCCTCATGTCCGTCATTGCAGAAGTCAAAAATCCGGCTGTGCTCTAGGAAATTGCCGACAATCGAGCGTACATGGATGTTTTCACTCACGCCCTTAATACCTGTTTTCAGACAGCAGATTCCTCGTACCAGCAGTTGGATCCTTACGCCTGCTGTCGATGCTTCATATAACGCTTCGATCATCTCCTGATCACACAGTGAATTCATCTTTGCACGGATATAAGCCGGTTTACCATTTTTCGCATTCTTGGTCTCCCGGTGGATCAGCTTTAAGAACTTTTTCCGAAGCCAAATAGGCGCCACCGCAAGCGAATTCCAGCTAAGCGGCTCAGAATATCCTGACAACATATTAAATACTGCTGTCGCGTCCTCTCCAATCGTTTCCGCACAGGTCAGCACTCCGCAGTCCGTATACAGCTTTGCGGTGGAATCATTATAGTTGCCGGTGCCTAAATGCACATAACGGCAGATGCCTTCTTCCTCTCGCCGCACCACAAGCGCAATCTTACTATGCGTTTTCAGACCGACAATGCCATAGATTACATGACACCCTGCCTGCTCTAATTTCTTTGCCCAGACAATATTATTTTCTTCGTCAAAACGTGCCTTTAGTTCTACAAGTACCGTTACCTGCTTGCCGTTTTCCGCTGCCTGTGCCAGGGAAGCAATAATCGGAGAATGCCCGCTGACACGGTACAGGGTCATTTTAATCGCAAGCACCTGCGGGTCATTTGCCGCCTGCTTAATCAGCTCGATCACAGGCTCAAAGCTCTGGTACGGATGATGCAGCAGAATGTCTCCGTTCTGAATTGCTTCAAATATATTTTCTCCCTGCATGATTTCCGGTACCGGCTGCGGCTTATGCGGCTCATAACGGAGATGGTCACAGCCATCCAGACCATACATCTTCATTAAAAACGTAAAATCCAGCGGCCCTGCAATGTAGAAAATATCTTTTTCATTTTCTATATGCAGCTCTTCGATCAGAAAATCCAACAGCTTCCGGTCTATGCCTTCTTCTACCTCCAGACGGATGACCTCGCCCCACTGGCGTTTTTTCAGCTGCTTTTGAATCTCTTTTAACAAATCCGGCGCCTCATCTTCATCGATGGAAAAGTCTGCATTACGCATGATTCGGTATGGATATGCGCATACTACCTTGTAATTGGAAAACAGCTTGTCAATATTTTTCTCAATTACCTGCTCCAGTAAAATGAAAATCTTTTCTTCCGGATTTTTCGACGGTACCGGTACTAGCCTTGCTAAGCCGGACGGCACCTGCACGGTTGCGAATTCAGGCTTATGACTTCCTGCGTCTTTTTTCTTTTTCTTATGTTTTTTTTCTTTTGCCCCTTCCTGCGGCTCTTCATGCACCTGCACGTCTTCTTCATCCTCTTCTTCAGATTCCTTGTGCGCGAGCAGCCCGCCGCCCGTGGACTCGATAATGGCTGCAATATTTAATGATTTATTACGTATCAGCGGAAACGGCCTGCTGGAATCAACCGCCATCGGCGTGAGCACCGGATAGACTTCATTTTCAAAATAATCATCTACAAAAGCCGCCTGCTCCTCGGTCAGCTTCTCATAAGCATCTATGATATAAATATTCTCCTGATTCAGCAGAGGCAGCAGTGAGCGGTTATATGTAGAATACTGCAGATTGACCAGCTCCCGCGTATCCTGATTGATGTGTTCCAGCTGCTTTGTGGCATCCATGCCTGCAATATCCGCTTTCTTTACGCCTGCGTGCTGCATGTCTCTTAATGATGCTACCCTTACCATAAAAAATTCATCCAGATTCGAAGAGGTAATGCTGATAAATTTTAACCTCTCCAGCAGAGGAATTGTCTTATCCCTTGCTTCATTTAATACCCTGCGGTCAAATTTGATCCAGCTAAGCTCTCTATTTTCAAAATACTCTGGTTTCCCATATTCAACTGTTTTTTCCATTCACTTGATCCTTTCTATAATATAAAGCCGCTTTACCTTAAATACCGGCGTTACGGCTCTTTGCTATCTTTTTTTACTATTTTTTATCACGCTTTTTACTATATATATACCCTTTTTTCTCTTATCACCGGCTTTAATCCAAAGATCTCTTCAAAAGCATCAGCCTTTGCTGCCAGCAGCCCTTTTTCTAATGCAATGTCGTCCATAGACTCAATCGTAATGATCAGCTTTTTATTTTTAATGACTACCTTGACATTTTTAAATTTCTGCCTGTGGCTGCGGTCCATTGCATTTGCTACCCGCAGAATCGCAGCCAGCTTTGCTACGATCATATAACTGTGGGTATCCATACGGTCTGCCAGCTCTTCATAAGGATCCAGCGGAGTAGAATTGTACAGTACCACGCTTGCCACGATTTCACGCTCCAGATGCGACAATCCAATAATTTCCGTGGCACGGATAATCTGATAGGCACAGATCGCACTGTTTGCAAGGCTTATGTACTTTCCACAGTCATGCAGCATAGCTGCGACCTTAAGCAGCAGCCGTTCCCGCTTTCCCATGCCGTGGACTTTTTTCATAGAGTCAAACAGCAGTGAAGACATCTCTGTCAATGCATCGATATGCTGGGAATAGCTCATATAACGCATGGACATATTTTTCGCTGCGGATAAGATATCTTCCTCAAAATCATGTGACGGGCGGACAATCTTATTGATCTGTGCGTAGTCATAAGCAATTCCATCACTCGTATCTACATCCGGGAACCAGATGGTCTGTGCATGCATTGCTTCTGTCAGCTTGGCATATAGGATGACAGACGGCAGAACCAGAATATCTTTTTCATTCGACAGATTCAGTGTCTCTGATATCTCCTCCACACTTTTTTTGTCCAGGCGGTTTAAGAATTCAATAAACTTCTGTGCCTCTACTACATTCATATTTTCAGTATTTTTATTGATTTTGCGCATAATCTCTGTGATATAATCACCCATTAGTATTACATTTTTAATTTCTTCACCCGGATGCATATACTGCGCTAAAAATACTGCCAGCTCTTTATCTACCAGTTCCTCCAGCTGCGTTTTCAGATGCAGGACATTATGCTCAATATCCGAAAGCATTTCCATAAGCCGCATCGTGCCGATCGCAAGATGCTGTGTCGTAATAACCCTTCCATCTATGAACAGAGTAATCTGTAAGCTGCCGCCGCCCACATCTATAACCGCAGCGCTGTCTTTTGTCATCTTTTGAAAATCTTCCTTGGCAGCCACTCCCTGATAAGTCAAAAAACGGCGCTCAGAATTGCTCAGTGTATCTACATCCAGATTGGTCTTCGTCTTAATCTGGTCTAGAATAAAGAACATATTTTTTGCATCTCCTACTACATTTCCGGCATATGCCCGGTAATCCTTTACCTTATATCCCTGCATGATTCTTGCAAAATCTTCTAAAATATCACACAGCTCCTCTACCAGGTCGTACCCAATCACTCCGATATGGAACATATCCCTTCCAAGTTCCAGTCTGGTGCGGATATGGTCAATCTCTCGTATTTTCTTCTTTCCAGATAACTCAAAAATTTTCAAGCTCACTTCATAAGAGCCGATATAAATCGCTGCAAATGTTGTAATTGCCATAATCTGCTATCTTCCTTTCTCATACAATGAATCATACTGACGAGCATAAAATTTGCCAATAACGCAGACTCACGAGCTGCAATACAAAAAGCTATATGGAAAATTTTATTACTCGTGAGTATAACTAATAATTACCGAGCACACGCACACTCTCGCATTCCTCTGAAAGGCCAAACAGTGCGTTCTGGACAGCGCTTTCGTTCATATTTCCTGCAAAGTCAATAAAAAAGCGGTACTGCCAGTTAGTACCCTGACGCTCCTTTAGGGGCCTTGACTGGATAAAATTCATATTCAGGTCGTTATAAATAATATGTGATAATGCATGGTACAAAGAACCGCTCTGATGCTTGATTTCCAGACAGATGCTCATTTTTGACGCACTCGCCAAAAACATCTTTTTCTTCGTGACAATAATAAATCTGGTAGAATTTTCAGTGCTTGCCTGAATATTTTTTTTGAGTATTTTCAGTCCGTAAAGCCGGGCTGTCAGCTCACTGGCTATCGCGGCCTTATTTTTCTGCCCGGACTCCCTGACTTTTCTTGCCGCAACAGCGGTATTGCTCTCTTTGGCGCAGTCCCAGCCTTCATGCTCCTGCAGATACTTCTCACATTGAGCCAATGCCTGCGGATGTGAGTATACGCTTGTAATATCGGACAGCTCTGCCTCCGGCAGTCCCAGCAGACAGTGTCTGACTGGTATGATCTGCTCGCCTACAATATAATTATCATATTCTACCAGCAGATCGTAATTCTCAGCCACTACTCCCGCGGTAGAATTTTCAATCGGGAGCACTGCATAATCTGCCTTTTCACTTTTGATTGCCTCCATCGCTTCACGCCAGCTGTCCACGTGAAAGCTGTCTGTATCGCTGCCAAAATATTCATTCATGGCTATATGGGCATATGCTCCTTCTACGCCCTGAAACACGATACGTGAATTTCCCGCATCAATCTTGGATACTTCTTCGAAATCGTGAGGCGCTTTTGCTCCATGTTCTGTAATCAGCTGATACTGGCGCTTCCTGCTGATGGACATGATATGCTCGAAAAGCTCACGGACTCCGTTTTTTAAAAAATGATCCGGCACAAGTCCTGTCAGCTTTTCTAACTTCGATTTTTCGCGCTCTTTATCAAATACTTTTTTTCCTGTGCTGATCTTATATTCGGCTACTTCTGCAGAAAGCTGCATACGCTTTTGGTACAATGCCGTGATCTCGCTATCTACCTTATCGATTTCATCTCTTAGCAATAATAAATCTTTCACTTTACCCACCTATGTGTTTTCATTTTATGGCAATAGAACAGAAGGTATTGTTCCATTGCTTAAGCGCCCTGTTATCATAGTTGCCAATATGAGCTTATGATTCACAGTTATTTTTGGCACTTTTTACTGTATCTATCATATTACTTCTTATGGAAAATTTCAAGTATTGGATTTTATAATCTAAAGATCATGCAGTCCCCATTCAAAATCCCCGCAACGCAAAAAGGGCAGCTGCTCCTTATCAAATTCATTTTATCGCAAAATCCAACAGTCTAAAAAAGCTATCCCCTTCAAAAATAGGGGATAGCTTAGAATCGTTAATAGATTTATCACATGAAACATCCGTCCTCACTGTCATTCCTATCATTTCCGCAGCCTGGATTGAAGCTCTGCTACATTTGCTTCTACCCGGCTTTTCGTCAGCGGATAGATAAAGATCAGCGCCAGTGCCACTGCTACAAATCCGATAATCGGAATCACGCAGGACATTGTAAAGATTCCTGACGTAACCTCCGGATCAAATGCCGTCGCATCTGAGTAGCCGACTATTGTCAGCAGCGCGCCTACCATACCGGAAGAAAGCGCCTGCCCGACCTTGCGTGCAAAAGAATATACCGCATAAATCGTGCCGTCTTCGCGGATACCGTTTTTCACCTCCGCATCGTCAATGACATCCGTAATCATAGCCCAGATGACCATATTGAAAAAGCCGATCGCAATCATACCAAGCGTAGAAAATCCCACGTATACATACGGGTTCTGCGGCTTTACAACCAGACATACTGCAAATGCAATGGCTCCGCCGATGCAGGATACCGAAGACATTTCCTTTTTGCCCCATTTCGCTGCGAACTTAGATGCAAGAGGCGCACAGATTACAAGCATCGCAACGCTGCCGAGCAAAGAAGCCGCTGACTGCGCAGCAGAAGAGCCATAATAGTTCGGATATACATAACCGGCCATACCGTTCATTCCAAGCTGTGCCAGCAAAAGCAGGATAGCAGCTACGATAATGCCAAGCAGTGCACGGTTCGTAACCAGATCCTTCAGCATCTTTCCTACATCCAACTTCTGGTTATTCGCTTCAACCGGAACACGCTCACGTACCAGGTTAAAGCACAGCAGATAACATATAACTGCCATTACACTGAACACGCCCGCAATGATCGTCATGCGCGTGCCGTCCAGAACTGTTTTCCCATCCACTGTTACATATGCGATCAGTGGTGTTCCTACTCCGATAACCAGCTGTGCAAAGACAGCGCCGATATTACGCCATGTTGACAGCTGTGCCCGGTCTGCCGGATCCGAAGAAACTGCCGATGCCATAGAGCCATATGGGATATTAATCGAAGTATAGAAGATTGAGCCCCACAGAATATAGGTAACAACCATCCATACTAACTTAAATCCATAGCTCATGCCTGCAAACGCAGACTGATAAATCAAAAACGAAGCAATCGCGACCGGCCCGCACATACGCTTAATCCACGGCTTGAATTTTCCGTCCTTTGTCGGCTTGGAACGGTCTACAATCTGCCCCATCGTTACATCGGTAACAGCATCTAAGATCGGAAGAGCGTCGTGTAGGGAAAGAGTGTGTGAATATGTGTAG
>CANDMV010000031.1 GCA_947385875.1 uncultured Eubacterium sp.
ATATCATGCCCTGTGGGTACATCTCACAGAAAGCATTTTTCAAACACGCTCTAGAGCTGGTTAAAATATCATCGTGCCAGTATAGTAGAATAAAATTCAGATCTTACCCTTATATTTTCAGTACCACATCTACAAAAAATTCCGTATCACTGTTGGAGACTCTTGATGAGCCGCCATACTTTTCTGCTGCAGCGGCGATGGCAGAAAGACCAATTCCGTTTCCGCTATGCTTCGTGGAGCGGTAACCGTCCTTGCCCTTTCTTACTTTCCCGTCAAAGCTGTTGGTGGAGACAATATACAGACTGCTGCCGTGGCGGACTTCCGCAGTCAGGCAGAAATACCGGGAGCACTTTGGGGCAGTCTGGCATCCGGCGATGGCGTTTTCTAGCAGATTTCCGAACAGTCCCGTTATGTCAAGCTCTGAGAAAGAGAGCGGCTCTGGCAGCCCAATGCTCCAGTATGTCCTGATGCCTGCGTTGGCAGCTATTTCGTGATAATAGCTGAAAAGGGCGTTCAGCGCTGCATTACTGCAGTAGTTTGTAATGGAGAGCTGATCGATCATAGTTTCGTACTCTGCTATGTGTGCCCGAATGCTGCCGATGTCGCTCTGTTCGGCAAGAGACGCGAGCAGGTGGATGGAATGGCGGAAGTCGTGGCGCAGCTTCGCGGTCTGACGGACGTGTTCTAATAGTGTGAGGTACTGGTCAGCCTGCATTTCAAGGAGCTGGGATCGCTCTTTTATTGCTGACTGCTCCAGTATGAGTACGGCGCCTTGGTAAAAAAGCACATAGATACTTACAAGTACTGTCATCGCGCCTGCTTCGAAGATAAGGAATAGACTGTACATCCGGCCCGTGTGGAGAGTGCTGTAGGAGCGGGGGATGGCAAGCACATTGAAGACGAAGAAAACGGAAGACAGCGCCACCGTAGAGTACCAGATCTTCGGAAAGACCAGACTGTCTACTGCCCGTGAAAAGTGCCTTGTGGCGGGAAAGAAAAAAGCCAGGAGCAGCAGGCAGGAGAGGACGAGCTGGAAAAGGGCAGCTTCCGGGGAAAAGTCTGCTGCACCCGATGCAGGGTGCAGTGAGGCATCAAAAGCATAGGCAAACTGTGCAGGGAAAGTCTCTATGGCGCAGACACCCACATAGATGGCAAGGGCGCGAGGAAGGTCAAGGTTCATTGTGCGGCGGTATAGGAAAAAAAGCAGCACAAGGAACGGGAGTATCAGTGCATTCATGCCGATGGAAAACACTGCATGAAGGGTGGCGGCAGTAAAACAAAAGGGAACGACCACCGCCGCACACAGGGCAGAGACTTTTGCAGGTGTATATTTCATTTGTTTTACTGCCGGAAGAAAGCATGACGCAGCACCGGGGATGAAGACCAGTGACTGGAGCAGCGCAGACAGCCATTTATGCATATCCATGTTCACTCCTCCTTCCTGTGCCGCTGGCGGCTGCGTATTTTTTGAAAATGGTAGTCTGCTGCCATCTGCTCGACATTGACTCTGTCACGCACACGGACAGGGAATCTGGCACCGCTTTCCATGATGCAGCAGCCGCTTTTAAATTCTAGGATATATTCGGCATTTACGGTGATTCCCTTATTGACAGGGATGAAGCGGGTGTCGCTGCCTGTTTTTTCTATGAATTCTAGCATGGTCATACGGCACCTCAGCTTCTCTTTGTCTGTAAGTGTTAGCTCTATGTAGTGCGCATTCGAGACAGCGGAAATAATATCATCAAGAAACACCCGCACGATTTTCCTGTCGGCTGCAAGCTCGATGTATTTTTGTTCCTGCGGCAGCACCTTCACGGCATCCGACAGCACGTCAAAAATGCGTTCTTTGGAAAAGGGCTTAGTGACATATTCAAAGGCGTGGCAGGAAAAGGCATCTGGCATAAATTCCGTGCTGGAGGTCAAAAATATGAGGAGACAGCCGATGTCCAGCCTGCGCATTTCTAGCGCGGCGGCGACTCCGTCCATGCCTTCCATGTAGATGTCCATGAACACAAGATCAAAGCTGTCGGCCTCAAATGCCTCAAGGAATGCTTCGGCGCTTCCAAAGAGAATTGTCTCTGCTGAGTAACCGAAATCTTTTTCAAAACTGCTGCAGAGCCGGCTCATCTGGTCAAGACAAGCCTGTTCGTCATCTACTATAGCTATCTTTAAAATAGTTTCCACCTCAATTCGTAAAAAAATCCAATACCATTATATCATGGCGCAGGGAATTGTGCCACAAAATTGACATATTTCCGTTGCAATGAGCGCCCCTGGGCCGAAAAAGTAATGAAGATTTGTGTATGTTTCTGTCAGAAGTCTTTCAACACGCTCTAGAGCAATATAATTTGAAATTTGTTGATTTGAGGCAATATATGTAAAAATATTTTGCTTTTTATATGCTAGAATGACATCATAAGGTAAGGAAAATGCAGCAGAATAAAGGTATGAATGAAGGACAGAAAACAGCAGGCTAAAAAGCGGGAAGGAAAAAGGACAGGATGAAAGTTATGGTTAGAAAAGGTTTCAAGATGTTTTTAAATCAAGGAATGGCTGAGGAATATGAAAGGCGTCATCTCGCCCTCTGGCCTAAGATGAAGGAGATGATTCATGAGTATGGCGGAAGGAATTATTCTATTTTTTTAGATAGGGAAACGAATGTGCTGTATGGGTATCTAGAGGTTGAGGATGAAAAGATATGGGCGGAGTCAGCAGATACCGAGATTAACAGAAAATGGTGGGATTACATGGCGGACATCATGGAGACAAATCCAGATAACAGTCCTGTCTGCATAGATTTACAGCCGGTATTTTATTTAGAATGACAAACCCGGCGTTTGCCAATGAATAGGTATAGGTGTGAACTGCAATACAGATTGATGTGAAGAGGAGTATTTTGATATGAAAATAGGTGTTCGTGCACATGATTATGGAAAGCAGGAAATAGAAGTTATGGCGCAGCGGCTGCATGAAGAAGGTTATGATGCCGCGCAGCTGGCGCTGCCGAAGGCGTTTCGGGGAATCGAACGATATGAGGATATTACGGAGAGACATTTGGAGCGTATTCGGACGGCATTTGAAAAATGGAAGATTGAGATTCCGGTATTTGGATGTTATATGGATCTGGGCAACCCAGACCCGGTGATTCGTGATTATGCGGTAAAGACATTGAAAAAATGCTTATTCTACAGCAGGGAGGTCGGCGCAAAAGTAGTGGGAACGGAGACTGCGTATCTGCGTTTAAATCAGAGCGAGAAAAAAAGATGGTATCCATATATGCAGGACAGTATTAAACGCATAGTTGAAGAAGCCGTGCGTCTGGATGTTAAGCTTGCTGTCGAGCCGGTGTACTGGCACCCGCTGGAAAGTCTGGAAGTGACGCTGGATGTATTGGAAAAGGTGGGTGATTCTGCTCATCTGCGTATTATTTTTGACGCATCGAACCTCTTGAGGGATCCGGATCATACAGATCAAAAGAAATACTGGCAGGAATGGCTGTCCGGTATTGGAGAGTATATAGAAGCTATGCATATTAAGGACTTTTATCTGGATAAAAATGGCGGATATTGCCCTGTGCCGCTAGGGGAGGGAGTCATTGAATACGATGAGATTTCAAAATGGCTGCATGAAAATCGGACGGAAATGTACCTGCTTCGTGAAGAAATGAATCCTGAATTTGCAGAGCAGGATCTTGCGTTCATGAGGAAGCTGTAATGAAATAGAATAGAGATTTGTTATTTAAATATCTTTTAAATATCTTTTAAAACTGGTTTATAGCAGCAGTACAGATTGAATCTAAGGGGGATTCATGTATTGCTGCTTTTTATTAATGAAAATTACACATCAGGAAGCTATAAATAGAATTATTGGAAAAATTATCGATAGATTCAGAAATAAAAGTGTGGTATATTATGATAAAAGTCAGTAAAGAAATTACAAATTTCGGATTAAAACATTAAAAAAGAGAATATATATCCTTCTGATATGGAAGCAAATCAGTGTTCCAAAGTATGGACTGGGGGTGATAAGTCGGGAGTTCGATTTGTCCGTTCCAAGTGTAAAAACTGATTTTTATGGCACAGCAGGATATGTTACATAAGTGAATAATATGAAGATTTTGATCGTTTGGACATTTGTTCAAACGATTTTTTTACAGTAAAAAGAAACGGATGCATGGAGCTTAGAATCAGTCGGCGCCATAGTTGGATAATTATAACAATAACTGACGGCACACGGAGCAATATAGTTTGAAAATTAACAAATAGAAGCAATATATATATAAATATTTTTGTTTATTATGCTAAAATAATAATTACAAAGTGCACGAAATACTGATTAACCAAGAAATTCTATACAAAGCCACTTATATGCGGCCGCAGTGCTTGTATAGGTTTTAGCAAAAGAAAGAGGGAAGTAAGATGGGAAGCACGAAAAAAATGATCGGGATGGCGGTCTCTGCGGCAGGTCTTCTGGCAGTTGCGGCTACATTTATCTCTGTAGTAAGTGCGAATAGTACCGACAAAATCGAAATCCGGCTGGCGCATAACCAGTCGGCGGGGTCAGAAATTGCGGATTCCATAGCGAAGTTTTCTGAGTTTGTAGCAGAAGATGAATCGAAGAATCTGGATGTAAAGATTTACGCAAGCGGTGTCTTAGGATCTGAAAAAGAAGAGATCGAGATGGTGCAGGCGGGGATCCTGGATATGGCAAAGGTAAGCTCGAATACGATCGGGCAGTTTGCAGATGAATATGCCATATTTGCGGTGCCGTACTTATTTGTAGATCAGGAGCATTATTACACAGCTATGGAAGAAAGTGAAAAAGTGCAGGAGCTGTTTGCGTCTACGGAAGAGGATGGATTTATTGCGATCGGATATTACGCGAATGGGTCTAGAAACTTTTATTTGAAAGATGATGTGGCATGTACAGACCCATCTGTATTGAAAGGCAAAAAAATTCGTTCCATGCCGAGTTCCACTTCGATGGATATGATTTCTAATATGGGAGGCTCCCCGGTGCCGATGGCGGCAAGCGAGACGTATACATCGCTGCAGCAGGGGATTGTAGACGGTGCGGAAAATACAGAGCTGGCTCTGACGGTAGACGGGCATCAGGATCTGGTAAAATCTTATACTTATACGGAGCACCAGTATTCACCGGATATTTACATCATCTCTACGAAGACATGGGAAAAGCTGTCGGATGAGCAGAAGGATTATCTGGTAGAGTGTATGCGCAAGACCAATGATAATTTTAAGCAGCTGTATAACGGCATGATGGAGGAAGCGATTAAAGAAGCACAAGAGCATGGAGTGACGGTTTACCGGGATATAGATAAGACAGCATTTATCGAAGCGGTATCTCTGATTCATGATGAATTCTGCAGCAGAGGAGACAGCTACCGTCAGTTATACGAAGATATTCAAAAATACGCAGATGGAGGGACGCAGGATGAAGGTACTGAATAAGGTCATTGAGTATGTATTGGCATTTTTAGTCGTTGTAATGGTTGCCGGATGCTTCTGGCAGATTTTTACCCGGTTTATTTTAAATAATCCTAGTCAATGGACGGAAGAGCTGCTGCGGTATGCGCTGATCTGGCTGACCATGATCGGGGTTCCGTATGCATATGGAAAAGAGCAGCATATTTCGATTGGATTTATCACAGGTACATTTACGAAAAAGGGTACAGTATTGGATAAGATTTTTATTGACATTCTGATTCTGGTTTTGAGCGTATTTGTTATGATTATCGGCGGCATTATGGTATCTATGAATGCTGTGGGACAGTTATCCCCGGCTATGAATATTCCGATGCAGTTTTATTATATGGGCGTGCCGGTCTGCGGCGTACTGATGGTGATCTATGCGGCAGAGCGTCTGATGCGTCTGATGAAAGAATATGCTGAAATTAAAAAGGAGGGAAAATAAATGGAACTACAGGCGGCTTTAGTATTAGTTATTTTATTCTTTTTCCTGCTGCTGATGGGCATTCCGGTTTCGTTCAGCATTATTTCATCAGCGCTGGTTACGATTATTATGTTTTTGAATCCGCAGTTTGGGATGTTTATTTCGGCACAGAAGCTGGTAAGCGGGATTGATAGTTTTACATTACTTGCGGTTCCGTTTTTCATTCTGGCGGGTCAGCTGATGAGCAGCGGCGGGATTGCAAGGCGGCTGATTAATCTGGCAATGCTATTTTTAGGAAAGGTGCCGGGGTCTTTGGCGCTGACAAATATCGCGGGAAATGCAATGTTTGGTTCTTTATCTGGTTCTGGTATTGCGGCAGCTACGGCAATCGGCGGTGTTATGAACCCGTTGGAGAAGGAGCAGGGATATGATGAAGGGTTTTCTGCGGCGACGAATATAGCGACAGCTCCAGTAGGCCAGCTGATACCTCCGACCAATTCATTTATTGTATATTCTGCGGCAAGCGGCGGTGCATCTGTTGCAACACTGTTTATGGCAGGATGGGTTCCGGGGCTTTTATGGGCATTTTTGTGTATGGTAGTGGCATTTTTATATGCGAAGAAGCATGGTTATGTAGTAAAGCGCGGTGAAAAGCTGACGGGTGCAGAGATCGCTAAGACAGTCTGGGATGCGATTCCAAGTCTTCTGCTGATCGTAATCATCATAGGCGGCATCCTGTCTGGATATTTTACCCCGACGGAAGCATCTGGCGTGGCAGTTATTTATGCATTTATTTTATCCGCTTTTGTCTATAAGAGTATTAAGATGTCGGACGTCAAAGATATTTTAGTAAGCGCGGCGACGATGACGACGATCGTTATGCTGATTATCGGCGCATCGAGTGTATTGTCCTTTGTATTGTCCTTTACCGGACTGCCGCAGGCGATCAGCAACCTGATGCTGGGAATTTCCAGCAATAAGATCGTGATTCTTCTGCTGATTAATATAGTCCTGCTAGTGGTAGGCACGTTTATGGATATGGCTCCGGCACTGCTGATCTTTACTCCGATTTTCATGCCGGTAATTACAAGTATTGGCATGGATCCGATTCAGTTTGGTGTTATGATGGTTATGAATCTTTCGATTGGAACGATCACGCCTCCGGTAGGAAGTGTATTGTTTGTAGGATGCAGCGTGGCAAAGCTCCGTGTGGAGGATGTAGTATCAAAACTGATGCCGTACTTTGCCGCAATCCTAGCATCACTGTTGTTTATTACATTTGTTCCGGCATTCAGTACATGGCTTCCGTCAGTACTGGGGCTGATGTAAGATGGTTTCCGTCAGTACTGGGGCTGATGTAAGATGGCTTCCGTCAGTACTGGGGCTGATGTAAATGATATAATGGCAGTCTATGGAGTAGAGTATGTCTCAAAAATTACTCCTGTGATATGCGCTGATTTGAACATCAATCATTCTCAATATAGTCAGTGCAGGCGGAAAGCATTTTTCGGACACACTCTACAGCGTGCTTGAAAAATCAGGGTAGTTGTATGATTTGCCCAAAATCGTAACAATGATTTGTAATATAATAATGATTTGAAATATAATAATGTTTTGCAGCTTAAATCGCACAGTAAATGAGTTCGTTTTCTGTATCTGGGCCTGTTTTATAATGTAGTTCAAATGCAAATTCGTATAATTTTGATTTTTCAAACACGCTCCGGCGCAGACAGGCATCAGGGATTTGTCGGCAGGTTGGTATGGGTGACAATGTTTAGGGTTTTACGGTATTTTAATGGGGATATAGTCATATAGATTTTAAATGTTTTTTCAAAATGAGTCATTGTACCATAACCTACCTTGTCGGCAATCTCGGAGATGCTTAGGTTTGTTTCTTCTAAATATTTCTTGGCTTTTTGGATTCGGTGGATGTTCGTATATTCACTGATGGTATAGCCAGTGACTTCTTTGAAGGCGCGGCAGGCGTAATATTTGCTTAAATAAAATTTGCTGGCAAGCTCATCGAGTGACAGAGGCTGCTCACAGTGCTGTGACAGATAATCGGCGATTTCATAGACGTGCTTATTTTTGCCGACGTCTGCGCCGACCGGGCTTTCCTGCGTATAGGAGCTGAGGTCTCTTGTCAGGCTTAAAAAGTAAGAAGTTACGGCGAGTTCCACGGCCTGTTTGTAATTATGCTTTTTTTCTTTGCATTCGCGCTTAAACAGGTAGTAAAAATCCATGAAATGTTCCTGCTGCTGCGGTGTGAGATGGTAGACGCCGTAGTGCTGGTGGAAAAAACGTACTAGCTGGAGGGGCGGGTATTTCCTGTCTAGTTCCTGCATTTTGTCGCTGTTTACATAGAGGATGATCCGGTTATGCCCGGTATCGTCAGCGGAAACTGATTTCGTCATATGAATCAGGTTCGTATCTACGAGAATCAGATCGCCCTTTGAGGCTACAAAATTGCGGTTATTAAAGAAGAAGAGACGTTCTCCTTCCAATATGTAAAAGATTTCGTATTCATTGTGAAAATGCTTCACGCGCATGTCGAATTTCCCATAGCGGATCATGTGTTCCAGGGAAATGCCGTTGACAGTGTCGAAGTAAGTTATTTTCTCCAAAATCATCACCTTTTTCTGTTGTAATATGTATAAATTGTACAAATCTATAGGTAATATTTTATAACGAAGAAGGAAAAATGTAAACCTAAAATATGAATTATTTACAATAAATGTAGGTAAAGGGTTACTTTTTACATTTATATAATAAAGTGCATAAAAAATGATTGAACGAGGATTTCATGAAAGGAGTATATGATGAACATAGATAAAATAGAACTTAGAAAAAAACTGGATCTGGTTATTGACAAGCTGCTGAATCTGGGCGGGCCGGAAAATGAAGAGGAGCTGAAAACCGGAGGAGAAGCGATTGGATTTTTTAAGCGGGATTTTGGAATTAAGGAATGGGACTGGCCGCAGGGAGTAGGAATATATGGCCTGTTAAAGATTATGCAGCACGATAAAAATGCTAAGTACAAAGAATTTCTGCATGGCTGGTTTGTACATAATATCGACCAGGGGCTGCCGTCAAGGAATATCAATACAACGACTCCGCTGCTGACGCTGTTGGAGTTAAATGAATACTATCATGACCCGAAATTCGAAGAGCTTTGTCTGGACTGGGCAAACTGGCTGATGACCTGTCTGCCTAGGACAAAAGAAGGCGGTTTCCAGCATGTAACCAGCGCGAACGGCGACCGTCAGGGAGTACGTTTAAATGAAAGTGAGATGTGGATCGATACATTATTTATGACGGTTCTGTTTTTAAATAAGATGGGGCAGGAGTATCAGAAGGATGAATGGATTAATGAGAGTATACACCAGATGCTGATGCATATTAAATATCTGTACGACAAAAAGACGGGATTGTTTTATCATGGGTGGACATTTAATGGGAACCATAACTTTGGAGGAATCTTCTGGTGCCGTGGAAATAGCTGGTATACATTGGGCAGCATGGAATATCTTGAGCTGTGCAGGGGCTCTTTGAATCCGGGAGTAAAGACCATTATTGTTGATACTTATAAGGCTCAGGTCTCGGCGCTTAAAGAGCTGCAGGGAAAGAGCGGCTTGTGGCATACGGTATTGACGGATCCGACCAGCTATGAAGAAGTATCCGGTACGGCATCTATTGCAGCCGGAATTTTGAAAGGAATCCGCTTTGGCATTCTGGATGATTCTTATATGGTATGCGCGGAAAGAGCAGTCAACGCGATCTTAGATAATATCGATGAAGATGGTACGGTATTAAATGTATCCGGCGGCACGGGAATGGGCATGGATGCAGATCATTATAAAAATATACTGATCGCGCCGATGGCATATGGACAGGCGCTTACGATACTTGCGCTGGCAGAAGCGCTGCTGCATTAATTTGTATGTATATTCTGCATATTGTCAGGGATAATAGCTGTGAAAGCATACAGCACTTTAATGCAGCAGGTGAAATGGGGATGTGGACGGGGTCAGGAATCATAGCCGTGAATACATAACATTGGATTATAATCGAAATTGTTTCGCGATGAGACTGTTATGGAAGTGTAAAGGGATTTACACGGATCAGCTTGATATGTGGAAGGAGAAAAAATGGGTATTTTAGATAGTTTTTCACTGCAGGGAAAGGTCGCGTTAGTGACTGGAGGCACCTATGGCATTGGTTTTACGATCGCAGAGGCTTATGCCAGGGCAGGAGCAAGGGTAGCATTTAACTGTCGTGGACAGAAGCACCTGGATGAAGCGATGGCTGTGTATCATGAAAAAGGAATTGACGCGAAAGGCTACCTGTGCGATGTGTCAGATGAAGCTGAAGTGCAAAAGATGGTTATGGAAATCAAGAAAGATCTGGGCAGCGTTGACATTCTGGTGAATAATGCCGGTATTATTAAGCGAATTCCGATGCTTGATATGAGTGCAGAAGAGTTTCGGCAGGTGGTGGATATTGATCTAAATGCCACATTTATTGTATCGAAAGCTGTGCTGCCGGATATGATTGATAAAGGGCATGGAAAGATTATTAATATTTGTTCTATGATGAGCGAGCTTGGCAGGGAGACAGTGTCCGCTTACGCAGCGGCAAAAGGTGGACTCAAGATGCTGACAAAGAATATCTGCGCAGAATACGGATGCTATAATATCCAATGTAATGGAATCGGCCCCGGTTATATAGCGACTCCTCAGACAGAACCGCTGCGTGAAAGACAGCCGGATGGAAGCAGGCATCCGTTTGATGAGTTTTTGATGGCAAGGACGCCGGCTGCGCGCTGGGGAAGGCCGGAGGATCTGACAGGGCCGGCAATCTTTCTGGCATCTGAGGCTTCAGATTTTGTGAATGGGCAGATTCTGTACGTGGATGGCGGGATTATGGCTTATTTTGGGAAGCAGTGTAATTAAAAAATAGTTAGTGAGCAGGATGCTGCCGCTTTTACAGTCTTTGTAGGCTTCTGACTGTATGAGCGGCAGCTTTGTACCCGCAGGGCATGATACGGGGAAATTCCCAAATTAAATCAACGGCGCTGTGTGGCGGTAGTACACGTCTAACGCGAACCAGAATAGAATGTAGAAAGCCCGCTGCGACTCATAAGTTTGGGACAAATTCTGCATATCATGCCCTGTGGGTACATCTTGCGGAAAGCATTTGTGAGAGCATCTCCTTATCAAAGACAGCGGATTTTGCTCCCTTCTGTAATCTCCCTGTCTGAATGCAGCACAAATAAGTCAGAGTCCTTAATCTTCCCATCATTAAGATCGACAGCAGCATAGTTTTCATCTTCAAAAAATATATCAATATATTTCATTTTACAGACCAGTTCATTTCCGAGAATACTTTTTTTCTCATGTACCAGATAGACAAAAGTGTGGCCCATCTCATCCTTATGGACTGCGTTTGCCGCGATGCATGGATATTTTTTGGTCTTCTGCTCTTTTATAACAAGCACCTGCGCGCCGTCTTTATAGTCGTTTGGATTGATGTCGAAATATACAGTCAGTATATTTTTGGGGGCATCGTAGGACAGGCGTGAGATCGGAAGCGGGATTCTGTCTGCTCCGGCTGCTTTTACGAGCATCTCATCTCCTTTTTGAAGCATATGGCCTTCGGGAGTCAGATAGGCGATAATTTCACTGCCGTTTACAATCCCTTTTCCTTCTAGCCAGTGAGTCAGCTCATGGTTTTCCAGAATACAGGTATCTACATTTGCGATTTGGCAGCTTTCAAAATAATGCTCCACAAAAATCATAAGATACATAAATAATAATATGATGATCAAAATCAATAGATATTTTTTGTTTGGTTTTCTAGTGTCTGCAGTAGTCATATATGAGATCCTCCAATGTGATGCCCGCGAACGAAAAAGTTATCTAAAATCATTAGCGTTCACGGGAATATGCGGGCAATAGCTTTGGTATAGTAAAAGCTGTTATTTTTCAATGCCGATATGTCCGATCCCGGCTTCCAGGTCTTCCCTGCCATATAAGAATATTAAGACAGGGGGAAGCATCATGATGAACGCGGCTACGAATGAGCTTCCAAGTGTATCTGGCGTCAGATTCGGAAAAAAGAGCGCCAACGGGAAATGAGATTCATCCTGAATAAAAAACATGGGCTGCTCTACGGTATTCCAGATTTCTAATATTTGCAGTACAGTGACTGCTGCAATGCCGGATTTTCCAAGCGGCAGCCCGATGTGTAAAAATACCTGAATCGAACCCGCTCCATCGATTTTTGCCGCTTCGATCAGTTCATCCGGTACATCTTCAAAAAAGCGGGTCATGACAAATACTGGAAATGTGGAAAAGATGCATGGCAGTATAAATGCCCAAGGTGTATTTAAAAGTTCTAATCTATCCAGCATAAAGTAGTTCGACAGCATGGTGACCTGAAACGGCAGCATCATCAAAAGAATATAAATGGTAAAGACAGATTTTTTCAGCGGAATTTTTTGCTTTGCAAATGCCCATGCGGCAGGAATGGCAGTCAGTACCTGACCTGTGACAATCAGTGCAGTATCTTTGACGGAATTCCAAAACATCGTATAGAATTGTCCGCAGTATAAAAATAAATCTGCATAAGGCGAAAGACTGGGCCTTGCGGGCATTAGCACGAAAGAAGCAAAAGAGCTGCCGTCTAATACACCGCCATAAGTAATCCCGGCTTCACTAGTTTCCATAAATGAGCTGATCAGAATCAGCAGCAGCGGCAGCAGTATAAGGCCTGCGGGAAACAGCAGCAACACTGTACTGCGAGGATAGAATTTTTTATTCTTGTTCATAGTAATTCCTCCGTTTCTGCCAGAAAAAGCCGATCTGCAGTCCTGCGACGAGCCACGAGGCAATAAAGACAATGACAAGGGCTGCTGCGGTTATTTTTCCAAATTCCATATTTGTAAACCAGTTGTTTAACAGATGCTGTATCATATAAATGTTTTTGTGTGGATAGTCGCCGGAAATCAGGTATATGTCCCGGAATACTTTGAAGGTGTTTAACACTGCCAATACGCAGACGGTGAACCCCAGCGGCTTTAGCAGCGGCAGGGTAATATAATAAAACTGTTTTTTTGAGTCCGCGCCCTCCATTGCCGCTGTTTCGTACAGAGCCGGATGAATGGATGACAGGCCTGCCAGCCACAGTACCATCGTATAACCGAAGTTTCTCCAGAGATAGGTTGCTGTTACTACAAGCATGGAATACGTCGAATTCATCCAGTCTATTTTAGACATGCCGAAAAAATCGAGCAGCGCGTTTATAAGTCCGTATTCATGAAAAAATATTTTCCATATGCCGGTCAGCGCTGCTACCGGGATTGCCAGCGGCAGCAGGTAGAGCAGTGTGAGTATGGAGCTTTTGGATGTGTATCTGGCTTTTTGATGCAGCAGGACAGCAGCGCCAAGGGATGATGCCAGTAAAAGCGGTGTGCTGCATAGAAGAAAGGCCAGTGTATTTTTGCCGGCTAATAGAAAGCTGCTGCTTTGGAGCAGCTTGGAATAGTTTTGTGCGCCGGTATAATTTCTGCCCATATCATCCATAAAGCTTCTTTTTATCACATCCATAAATGGAATGAGATAAAAGAAAAGGACGCCTATGAGGCTTGGGAGAAGAAAAAGTATATTTTTCCATTTCTTGATGGCATTCATAAGTTCGCTTCTTTCTATTGTTGCTTATTTAATAATTTGATGGTATCGCTACAAGCTGACAGTTCTCCTTCGGCTTCAATGTAACGAATCAGCTTTCATAAAACAGCTCTAGCTGGTTTTGAATTCTTGCGGCTGCATCCTCGGCAGAAGTATCGCCGGAAATGACTTTGACAGCTTCGGATTTTACAAGCTCCTGCGTATAGCGTTCGATAAATACAGCATTGCCGGCTTCTTTCACGCTTTGTAAAAACCGCTTCAGCATTTCGTCAGACGGCCATTGTGTATCCCATTCATTTCCGTTTTGGTCTCCGACAGCAGTCATCATATCGCTGTGTCGGCTGCTCCATGAATCAAGAGCCTGTGTATTTACGGGGAAGCCGTCAGAAAGGTCAGATTCCTGAAGCCTGGCGCTCAGAGCCTTTTGGATAAATTCTATGGAAAGCTCTTTATTCTCGCTTTGTTCATTGATGGCAAGCATTCCCTGCGGGACAAAGCTGTGTTCTGTAGAATGATAATCAAATCCTCTGGCGGACAGCTGGTCAATGGAATCCAGAAGGTCGCTAAACTGGTTCAGTCCATAAGCATAAGAGAAGGTAAAGTCTGCTTCTTCCATGCCCAGCTCCATCCACCCGCTGCCGTCATCATAGTGAAATTCTCGCTTTGGAGATTCTGTGAGCAGCCAGTTTTCTGAAGCCTTTTGGCATAAATTTAAAAATGTGACAAGCTCTTCCTTTGTAACATCTGTTTTATTTAATGCAAGACCTTCGCTGAAAAAATGATAGCAGACATCGAAAAGATCTTCGGCTGTCATTTCACAGCTCTTTTGTCCGCTGCTTTTTTGTAAAAAGCTTTCTAGAGAATCATCTAGCAGCTCTTTTTGAGCGATGACAAATGGGAGCGACATTCTCAATGGAACAGCATAGGAGTTTTCCTCCAGTAAGGTCTGTACACCGGCTGTAAGCTCTGGCTTTATGCTGTCAAGGTCTTTTCCTATGTCGTATAAAAGACCCCGCTCTGCGTAAGTCTCCATGTGCAGTCCGTCTAATAAGATCACATCCGGTCCGTTTCCTGCAAATATATCAGCATTAAACTGGCGGATGATATCATTGGCAGTCATGACTCCGCTTGTATCAGAAGCGATCTCATAGACAACCCGTACATTTGGATGTTCTTTGCGGAACTCGGCCAGTACACTTTTTATGTATGCATTTTCCTTAAGTCCCCAGATGGTCAGCGTGGTATCCATTTTTGGAATATCCTTACTGTATTCATAATATTTGAGTACAAATCCTTCTTTAGTTTTGCCGTCTGCCAGTGACTGTGCCGATTGATAAGTGATATAAATGCGTTCGCCGTCATGCTGGAGCTTCTGCCAGATAAAATTTGGGTCTGAGAGATTATTTAGGCTGCTGTCAACCAGCAGCTGCCATTTCCCGGAAGATAGATGGTAAATGCCGTTGTCATTGCAGGCGTATATTTCTTCCGGAGATAACATTTCGTATACAGCGTTGCTGGAAAGCCCGTCTTCGATTTCTAAGATATTTTTTTGTTTTTCTATATCGTAGATAAAGTTACCGCTGCTGCCGATGGTTTCGCTGATGAGCTGGTTTTCATGTATTGACAGACCGGCGTAAGATGCGATGCCGAATTCATCCAGAATAGTCCCGTCATTTTTTAAGTCGTACATTCTGCATAGATCTTCATATTTTAGTATGGCGCATAAGATGCCGTTTTTGGATACAAGTATTTTGGCCGGAATCACATAATCCCTGCTGTCCGGGCCGCCGCGCCATTGAGGCGGTGTCAGATCTTCAAAGATCTTCAGGTCGTCGGTGGCCTGAAGATGATAAGTCTCATCAGAGAGCGCATAGAAGGCATAATATCTGCCGTCTTCTTGGCGCAGCAAATCCAGACGGTCCAGTCCGGCAGATTCTCTGATCTGATCTGGACAATGCAGTTCCTGCTTGCTCCAATCGTCTTCTTTTCGTATGTATTGATAGATGTTGTTTTTTTGGTCATGGGAAAACAGTTCAATTCCCTGTTTACCATTTGTCACAATGGAAATGACAGTTTCTTTTTTCCCGATCATGTCCGGCAGAGGGACATCGTGCTCTAAAAGCATTGCTTCTTTGCTGCTGGAATCCATAGGATCTGCGTTTGTATCAGTATCAGGATCTGCGGCGTTCGGATTGGAATTTAGATCGAGGGGGACTGTGCTGCCGGACGGGGTGTCTGCGGCTTCTTTGCCGCTTTTGTCGGGGCTTTTTTGCGAGCATCCTGTCAGTATGAGGGCAAAAGTGAGTATTGCGGCTGCTGATTTTTTTAGAGTGTGCATAGAAAACCTCCTTGCTTTGTTTTGAAATGATATAAGGATTTTAGCAGGGAGTTGTCAAAGAGTTGTATATGAGATGTGTCTAAGTTGTCAAATGATTTTATATGTAAAGTGAAAAATAACTGATTAACAGCTTGAGCAAATTTCGTAAAATCTGGTTTTCAAAACAGGCTGTCTTAGGTATAATATAAGCAGCATAAGGAAGAGAGATTCAGAGGGGGTGTTTTATGGCAAGAACAGTGAAGGTAGGCGCTCAGGATTTTAGCAAAATTATAGAAACAGGCTGTTTTTATGTGGACAAAACAGATTTTATAAAAGAGTGGTGGGAAAATGAAGATGATGTAACATTAATCACACGTCCACGGAGATTTGGGAAGACTCTTAATATGAGTATGCTGGAGCAGTTTTTTTCCGTGAAATATGAAGGAAGAAGTGATTTGTTTGAAGGACTGAGCATCTGGGCGGAGGAGAAATATCGGAGGATTCAGGGAACGTATCCTGTGATGTTTTTGAGCTTTGCAGATGTAAAAGGCAATCGTTTTGAAACTGTGCGGGAAAAAATCTGTCAGCTGATTGCAGATCTATATGATGATTATAGGTATATTTTAGGTAAATCTACAGATGAAGGTTATGCTTTGTAGGAGAGAGAATTCTTCATGCGTGTTACAGATACGATGAATGATGCTGTTTTATCGATTGCTTTAAAAAGGCTGTCTAAATATTTATATGAATACTATGACAGAAAGGTCATCATCCTGCTTGATGAGTATGACACCCCGATGCAGGAAGCTTATGTCTGCAGTTACTGGGATGAGATGGCTGCTCTGACCAGAGGACTTTTTAATTCTGCTTTTAAATCAAATCCATATCTGGAACGAGGTCTTATGACTGGGATTATAAGAATTAGTAAGGAGTCCATTTTTTCTGACTTAAATAATCTGAAAGTCATAACAACGACATCTGACAGGTATGCGACATCGTTTGGATTCACCGAAAATGAAGTTTTTGAGAATGAATATTTACGCAGCATTCTGGAGGAAACGGTCAGCTTTTATGATGCGGGTACAAGAGCTTCACGATATAAGCAGCCGGAGAATTTCTATCATGGGCTTGTTCTGGGACTGATTACGGGCTTAAGAAAGATCTATAAAATAACCTCAAACAGAGAGAGCGGGTTCGGAAGGTATGATGTGGTGCTGGAGCTGCGCAGTCCAAAGCAGGATGATGCAGTGATCCTTGAGTTTAAGATCGCTGAACCGGAAAAGGAAAAGAGCCTGGAGGATACGGTGCGGGCGGCTCTGGAGCAGATCATAGATAAGAAATATGCAGCAGATCTGATGGCAGGGGGAATTGTCAGGGGCAGCATCAGAATGTATGGGTTTGCCTTCAGCGGAAAAGAAGTTCTGGTAGATGGGGGATATATAGCTGAGTATGATATACATTCCAATTAGAGCGACATTTATGAGGCAGGCTTTATTACGGCCTGATTCACGCCATTGCTGCGTTAAAATTTCTAGTCGACAGGGATCACATCGCCGTCAAAATTTTGCCTTGCACTGACGCGAATCAGTCAGTACTAAATTCTGATTTCAGTCCGGATGGAGCTCTGGCAGACATAATAAGTATTTTTTCATCGCGTACTATTCAGCGACAGTGAAATGACGGTGAGTGTTTTTTGTGTGTTTACTGAAATCATACCCAGACTTACTTTCGCATATAGTTTTCTTTCAGCTGATTCAATTCGTATTTGATAGTCTCCGTTTTCAATATCCTGGGATATTTCCGTGCCGCCGTCAGTAAAAAATGGAAATGCTGTTTTCAGCAGATGTCCTTCATCCATATGGTCAGAAATAGGCATAGCATTCATCGGAGCAGATATGTCAGCCTGCCAGATTTGGCCGCTGGCTGCGTGAATGGTCAGACGAATGCATACATCTTTGAGGGTATACGAGACGATCCATCGGCTCAGCAGATCGTCCGAGATCGTCTGATTTTCTTCTGAAGTATATAAAATGGCGCTGATGTTCTCAAAATTATCCTGAGATAAATGAGAAGGAATTATATTAGAAGATAACGCATCGTTTTCTGACATATTTGTGATCCAGTCAATACCTGCGTGTATTGCCTGCTCCATAGTCATCTGGCCTTTTTGCGGATCATGGGAAATCAGACGGGCGTTGGATTCCCAGCAGGCCAGGATTTGTGCCGTTTGATCTTCGGACATAGTTTTTCCATGGAAAATATCTGATTCGGCTGTCTCAGAGTCTTTGTCCGTATTGGTATCGAGGTTCTGATCATCTGCTTTTAACAGGGAATGGACAGAATCAGATACCAGAAGCTCGCCGGACTTGGAAAGCAGAAGTGTTTCTTTATATTTTAGTATTTGTTTTGTGAATATCCATCCGCCGCAGATGACAAACAGGGAAAGCAGGAACATGAGCAGGGTATGGATTTGAACTTTGTATTTGTTAGTATTTTTAAGATTTTGCATGGTGATATGTGCCCTATTCTTCTTGATATATTTTATACTATAAAAGCAGATCTAAGAAATATCTAAATATACAGTGACCTTAGTGCCTGATTTTCCGTCGCTTTCAATAATCAGGCTGCTGCCGTGTATTTCAGCTATTTTTTGCGCCAGTGACAAACCAAGTCCTGCGCCGTGCAGTTTTCTGGAACGGGATTTATCTATCATGTAAAAAGCCTCGGTAATTTTTTTGATTTCATTCGTCGGAATGCCGCAGCCGTTATCTTTGAAATGTACTGCATATTTACTTGGATTTTTATCGCATTTGCCTGTGTCATAAATGCATTTCTTTTCGACGGTTCCGGTAACACAAATCTGTGACGCGCCGGCTTTGACGGCGTTATCGATCAGGTTTAAGAATAATGTTTTAAATAAATCATATTCTGCCCTGACATAGGATGCCTGTGCAGTATATTGTAAGATAACGTTTTTTTCTTTCATCAGATAATCTACGTCATCAGCAAGTTCCTGAAGCATCTGTAAGGCATCCAGTTCTTGGAGTTCAAATTTCTTATGATTGAGCACAGTTAAGTCCATCAGCTTTTCAGAGAGGGCTTCCAGACGCATTCCTTCATTCCAGATCTGCCAGGCGGCTTGTTTTTGTAATTCTCTGGGAAGGTCCTTTTTGTAGATGCGGTCGGCATATCCTATCACAGATGTAAGCGGTGTTTTCAATTCATGGGCAAGATTTGCAGCAAAATCCTCTTTTTGTCTGGCACTTTCTGAAAGCTCTTCGATTTTTTTTTCAATAGCACATGCCATCTGGTTGAAGTTTTCGGCAAGCTGCCCGACTTCATCGTTACCATATTCTGTGACACGTTCTGAATAGTTACCGTCCGCAATCCGCTGTGAAGCTGTGGTCAGCTGCTTGATAGGTCTGGTGAGCAGGGCGGATAGTCCTAGGATTAATAGGATGCCTACACTGAGTGCAGCAGCATAAATATATCCGAATTTATGTATGATCTGTTCCAGCTGCATCAGCAATTTTTGTATGTCAACTCCAGTAATCAGATATACGCCGGTGTCTTTTTGCTTTACACTGCCATAGATTAGAAGATACATCCGGCTTTTTATCTTCATAAACTGATAATTTGCTGAATTTTTGTTTCTTGTGAAAGAGTCTGTGAATCTGGAAAAATCTGTATCGTCCGGAAATCCGGAATACAGCATGGTGCCGTCTGGGGCGAATAATGCCACGGTGCCGTTCAGATCTGATACAATATAATCCATGCTGGATATTCCATCAGTGACATCTGAAATCCACTGGTCATTCTGGGTAATCAGTGCTGCCTGCATGACAAATTTATTGTATTGGTAAAGCTGTCCTGTGCTTTTTATTTCTTTTTCTATTGTAGTATCATAGAAATATGAGATTAGAGCGGTCCCGCAGCTTAAAAATGCAGCACTGAAAAATATTGTAACATAAAAAAACATTTTTACGCCTAGTTTCATGACTGGTTTTCTCCTTTTGTCCTTATGCGACTTTTTAACCTTCTAGCCGGTATCCAATGCGGAACACCGTTTTAATATAGCGCTCCCAGCATAATTTTTTTCTTAGCCGCTGTATATGCGTGTCCAATGTGCGCGTTTCGCCAAAAAAAGGCTCGTTCCATACCTTTTCGTACAGCTTGTCGCGATATAGAGCGATATTTTTGTTGCGGATCAGTTCTGTTAATAGGTCAAATTCTTTTGTGGTTAATTCGATTTCAATACCATTTTGAAATACTTTTCGGGAATTTAAATCTACCGTGACATCCGCAAAGCAAAGTCTGGATTCGGCTTTTCCAAAACGGCGCAGTACAGCTTCTATGCGGGCAATCACTTCACCGCTTTGGAATGGTTTGACGATGTAGTCATCGGCGCCTGCCTTTAATCCGTGGATGCGATCCTTGACAGTTCCTTTTGCGGTCAGGAATATGACTGGAATGTTCATGGGCTTGATATATTCCAATAGCTCATAGCCGTCGATTTCAGGCAGCATAATGTCCAGAAGCGCCAGATCAAAGCTTGTGTATTCTTCCAGCAGGTCAGCGGCCATCCTGCCGTCATAAGCACAGACACAGTCATAGCCTTCGTCGCTTAAGTCCTGACAGAGCAGGCTGGAAATTGCTTCATCGTCTTCTACAATTAAAATTCGCACTGGTATGGCCTCCATCAGGGTTTATATAATAGCCAAAATTCATCGGCATGAATTTATAGTATAAATGAAGGATGTGTCAAAGTTGTAAAATTTCTGTTATTTTGAACAAATATTTAGAAACTGTTAAGAAATAACTTGTAAAAAAGTGCGCTGAGTTACTTCTTAACAGTTCTTTAATAGTTCTTTAGTAAATTCCTGAAAGCATTTCATGCTTCTGGTTAAATATTTACTCTTATGGAAGACAAGATAATAGGTACGCTTTGCGAAGGTCTCCTGAAGCTGGATTTTTTTATAGGGATATAGGTCTAACCAGCTGCCTGCCATATTTTTTGTAAGTACAAGGATTCCAAATCCTATATGGCACATCTGTAAGAGGCTGAATACGTTTGAACTTTCCATGATGATTTTAGGAGTGCTTCTTTCTTGGGCGAAGAGCTGTTCTAAAAGCTGTCTGGAACCGCTTCCGGCTTCACGGACTAAAAGCGGTAATTTTTCTAACTGTTCAAAAGTGATCTTTTCACTGACCGGATAATCTTCTGCACAGATTAACATTAATTCATCCTCTGCGATTTTTTGGCTTAAGAAATATTCTGGTTTGTGCGGTACATCAATAAAGCCGAAATCCAGCTCATTGCGCAGCAGAGCTTCTTCGATTTCCTGTGAATTGCTTATTTTCAGATAGACATGGATTTCAGGGTGGGACTTCTTGAACTTCTGCAGCAGCATAGGAAGAAGCTGCTGTCCGCAGGTCGAATTGCTTCCGATTCGTATGTTTGCGGTCAGAGTTCTGTCCTGAAGCACATCCTTTGCCTCGTAAAACTGATTGATGATTGAGTCTGCATACAAAAAAAGCTGTTCTCCTGCTTCTGTTATATAAAGCTTTCGGTTCATCCTTTCAAATAATCTGATGCCGTAAAAGCTTTCCAACTCGTGGATGACACGGCTGACTGCCGGCTGTGCCAGATTTAAGCTGTCTGCTGCTTTTGTTATGCTTTTCAGCCTTCGCACTTCCAAAAAGATTTCTAAATGTCGCAGAGTCATGCACAAACACCTCTTTTTATTCATTTATCAGCAGATCATGCTGTAATAAACAGGTTTTATCTATATAATATTTTTGTTATATATTTTATATTAACATAATCATTGTACGCAAACAATATTGACTTTAAAATATAATTAATAGAAAATAACGTTAACGTTGCTTTTAACAGCACAGCCGCTTTCTGTCTGGGGTGTAAAAAGTAACAAAATAATGAGGGATGCAGTTCGCAGCAATCTTTTTTTGCATGAGTGTGAATTAATTGTTGAGGTTACGAAGGAAGAAGAGGAGGAACGAGATGTTGTCAGCTGTCTTTTTTGGAATCTGTTTTTTTGCTTCGATTATCGGCGTGATCTGCGGATTAGGGGGAGGGGTTATCATTAAGCCTGCGCTGGATGCATTTCATGTTATGGATGTGGCAACGATTAGTTTTCTGTCAGGGTGCACGGTTCTTTCTATGGCCGGTTATTCTGTGGCAAAAAGCAGGTTCAGAGGAAAATCTGGCATAGATCGAAAAATAGGGCTGCCGCTGGCGCTGGGGGCTGCTTTCGGAGGGCTTGCAGGCAAATGGCTGTTTTCTTGTCTTTTGGCATTAAGCGAGGACAAGAATAAGATTGGGGCAGTGCAGGCATCCTGTCTGCTGGCTGTTACAGCCGGGGCTCTGCTTTATACGGTTTTTAAGGAGAAGATTGTATCAAAAAGAGTGGAAAGTAGGACAGCCTGTGCATGGATCGGCTTCTTTTTGGGAGTTTTATCATCTTTTCTTGGGATTGGAGGAGGGCCGATCAATCTGGTTGTTTTATACTATTTCTTTTCCATGTCCACAAAGACGGCAGCTGAAAATTCATTATACATTATTTTCTTTTCACAGACTGCGAGCCTGCTGTCTTATATTGTGACGAGAAGTGTGCCGGATTTTGATATTCATATACTTATGATAATGATGATTGGAGGAATCTTAGGGGGTGTCTGTGGAAAAATATTGAATAAAAAGATTTCTGACAAAACAGTGGGCAGGCTATTTATAGCCTTCATGGGTGTAATCATATGTATTAATATTTACAATATTATGATTTATCTGGAATAACTGTTATGTTTGGCCCAGTACCTTGTTCTTGGAGCAGGGCTTGACATTAGGCAGCGACAATCCCGGCGCGAATGCACATGTGCGATAAAGTAACAAAATAAATATGGCAGGCTGCCCGTTGTTCCTTACAAGACATTATTATATTGAGGAAAATACTCATTTATTGTGACGAAATATCGGAAATATGCTGTCCAATATTTCATAACAATAAATACCTCATTTTTTATCATCTGCAAATGCAAACAAGTCCTCGACGGTCACATGAAATACTTTCGCAATATTCATAGACAGTTTAAGTGACGGATGATATCTGCCGTTTTCAAGATAAACGATTGTTTCCAGCCTGAAGAAATCAGTTCAGCCAGTTTCAGACCAGCTTTTCTCGATACTTCTTTATTTTTGCTTTCAGTATATCTTATAGTCCTCTCTTCCTGTTGTAGATAAGAATAGTTTGCTGTTGCTTTCTTAATAGAATCTCGTGCGGTTACAAGCATAACATATTCCTTGTATTTTGCCTAATAAAGATTTAAAACTATCTAAGATACAGAAATGAGAAGAGGAATTCCATTTTAAGCGAGTGTTGTTTAGAACATGAGCTGTAACGAAACGACTAATTCTTGACACAGTAGTAAAATTGTAATATTGTATTTTTAGTATAAATTTTATGCGGAGTTCGCCATATGCACATGCGGTTATGACTTCTGACATATGATCTGCGGAAAGAACCATGCGTACATGCACCATGCTTTGCACAGCAGCAATGACATCCGGTTATTGACTGTGGGATGAAAGAAAAGCCGTAAGAAGTTATGAAAGCTGCAGAAGGGCGGAAAGGTAATATGTTAAATTTTGTCATTTTATTGGAATTTTTTGGAATATGCCTGATTCTCATTGCATTATTTCTTTTGCTGAACGGGGAGGGAGCCAAGGAACAGAAGCTTTTGATTATCATTATGTGCGGTTCGCTGGTACAGAATGCAGGCTATTTATTGGAGCTGACTGCGCCTACAGTGGAGGCTGCCATGACGGCAGTGATTATAGAAAATGTAGGTTCTGCTTTTGTGCCGCTTTGTTATTGCTGGTTCCTTTATATCTACTGCTACATTGCCCCGCCGGTCAAGCTTTTACGGACGCTTGCAATCGTCAGTTCTTTTATTCTGCCCACAGTATTATTTAACTGGAACGGACTTTTTTATAAAGAGGTTCAGTGGCTGGCGGATGCAAATGGATTTTATCATATCAGCATCACTTATGGCCCGCTGTATGTGCTTTTTATGTTCAGCCGCATTATTATTCCATATATTCTTTGTATCAGCATACTGGTGAGAGCGATTCGTGAACGTTCGGATCATAAGATCAGCCGGCAGTATTGGGTGATTCTTGGCATTTCCGCATTTCCTGTCATTATGCTGATGGCTTATGTCTTTAAATTAGTAGAAGTATTTGATTTTACGCCGGTGACGCTGGCTATATCTATGTCAATGGTAGTCATTGTGGTCTGGAGCCGGCGCAATTATGATTTTCGGCATCTGGCAGCGGCAAAAGTATTGGAGAGTCTGAGTGATGGCGTAATTACGCTGGATGACCATGACCGGCTGGTCAGCTATAACACAGCGGCGGCTGATATTTTTACCCGTCTGCCTGCTCATAAGCTGGGTGAGAATATCCGGGTAGTGGAGGATTTTCAAGAAGAAATGCTTAATGAGGATGTTCCGCAGAGTTTTACGATCAATGAACGGCATTATGAAAGCCACAGTAAGCATATTGTAGATGAAAACGGCAGGATACAAGGCAGCGTTATTTTGATTCTGGATATGACCGATGTAGAGGCATATATCAATGAGATAAAGAGAGTGAGGCGTCAGGCAGAGAAAGCAAGCATTGCCAAAAGCGAATTTCTTGCGAATATGTCCCATGAAATACGTACGCCGATGAATGCGATCATTGGTTTGAACGATATTATTATGGAGGAATGCCAGGACACCGAGATTTATGCCCATGCTAAGGATGTGCAGTCTGCGGCCAAAAATCTGCTTGCTATAATCAATGATATTTTGGATCTGTCTAAGGTAGAAGCAGGGAAAATGGAGCTGGTATATGTAGATTACTACATAAAAGCAATGGCCGGTGAAGTAATAGCAATGATGGATATGGCGGCATCCCAGAGGGGGCTGGTTCTAAAGTACGAATGCGATGAAACGATTCCGTGCCGTTACAGCGGTGATGATGGCAGGATTAAACAGATCCTGATTAATATTTTAAATAATGCCATTAAATTTACAGAAAAGGGGTATGTACGTACATATATAACCGGAAAACCGGGGAAAGATGCAGATGAAGAGCTGCTTATTTTTCATGTAGAGGATACTGGCTGCGGCATCCGGGAAGAAGATCTTGGCAAGATCTTCGAGGATTTTCGGCAGGTGGATTCGAAACGGAACCGGAGCGCGGAAGGAACAGGGCTTGGGCTTGCAATCGTGAAGCATCTTGTGGAGCTGATGGAGGGCACGATCGAGGTGGAAAGCACCTATGGGAAAGGAACGACTGTTACGATCACGATTCCACAGAAGATTGTAGACAGATGTCCGGTTTCTGAGATGCCGGAAATTCAACAGAAAGAACAGAAAATTACGGACAGCTTTACTGCACCCGGTGTCAAAGTGCTCATTGTTGATGATAATGTAATTAACCGTAAGGTAGCAAGAGGTTTTCTGAAAAATTATGCTTTTGATCTGACTGAGGCAGAAAGCGGGCCGGAAGCTGTCGAGCTGGTGCGTAATACACGTTATGATATTATTTTTATGGATCATATGATGCCGGGTATGGACGGCATTGAGGCGGCGGAGATTATACGCAGGGACTGCGGAGAAAATGGGGCTGCTCCTGTTATGGTCGCTTTGACTGCGAACACTATGGAAGGTATGCGGGAACATTTTCTGGAGTGCGGTTTTCAGGATTTTATATCCAAGCCTCTGGACAGAAAAGAGATGAATCAGCTTTTACTGCGCTGGGTGCCGGAAAAGTATAGGCAGATGGAGGAAAAAGAAGATGAATCCAGACCGCTTAATCCGGCGGATTTTAAGATCGATGGGGTGGATATGGACTCGGCAGTGAAGTATTATTCCGGCGATGAAGCAGGCTTTGTCGATCTGCTGGAGCTTTACTGTATGGATGGGAAACGTAAGATCGGGCTTTTGCGCCAGCTTGTGCAGTCAGATCTTTTACATTATCAGATCGAAGTGCATGGCCTTAAAAGCGCATCAGCGAATATCGGAGCTATGGATGTATCCGAAATGGCGCGGGCGCAGGAGAATGCCGCTGCGCAGGGGGACAAGGATTTTATCACCGGGCAGTTTCCAGCGCTGATCGCAGAGTATGAGACGCTTCTGGCGAATATCGGACAGTTTCTTAAACAGCGCAGACAGGAAGAAGACAGGAAAGAAAAACTTCCCCGTCTGTCGATTCAGGAGCTGAGAGACCAGACAGCGAGAGCGCTGGAAGATTTAAAGCATTTCCGCTCTCAGGAGTGTGCGCAGGGTGTGGAGACAATGCTGCTTCATGAGCTGCCGGAGGACACGGAGGAGAGGCTTTTGCATATACAGGAACAGCTGAGGCTGTATGAGGATGATAATGCGGAGGAGTTGTTGAGTGAGCTTTTGCGCATACTGGAAAAGGAGGAAGAATAGATGAGCCAAATAGAGGGCAGAGGTTCAAAAAAACGCATTTTAGCGGTGGACGATACTGCGATTATCCTGACAAGAATATCAAATACTCTGCGGGATGATTATGAAGTCATTACTGTGAATTCAGGAATACGGGCTTTGAAATATCTGGACCAGGAGATACCGGACCTGATTCTGCTGGATATTCAGATGGTGCCGAAGGATGGTATTGAGACACTGAAGATTATACGCGCAGTGAAAAGGTGGGAAGATATACCGGTGATTATGCTTACCGGTGTAGAGGATAAAGATATTGTTCTAGAGAGTGCGAAACTGGGAATTCGTGATTATATCTTAAAGCCTTTTAGTTCGGATGATCTTCTTGACAGAATCCGCCGGGTTTTTGAACAGGAAGAGCAACGTGTATAGAATCATGAAAATAGTGGGAGATAAGAGAGGGCATTTCATGGTCTCGGAGGAATGCTGCGGTTAGAGTAAAAAATGATTGTCCATACCCTTTTGCAGGAGACAGCTGCATAAATGCAACCCGTTGATATTTTGTGGTATTAGCGGGTTTTTGTAGTTTGCTTATAACATAGAGGATTGTAGAAAGTTGAAATGTAACACAACTGTAACGTTGCTTTCACACCTCAGCCAGAAAGCGGCTGCGGTGCAAAAAGTAACGGCATCCGGCCCATTGGAAGTTCGCCCTTGGCGAAGGGCCGGATGCTTGGCAAGCCGCATTCTTTGGCTCTGACCAGACAGCGGGTGTCTGGTCAGGGTGTGAAAAGTAACACTGTAACTGCTTTATCTCAAAATCTGTATTCAATGGTTGTATCTGGTGCCGACAGCGTGATATAATAAATTATTATATAAATGGCGAGATGTATGGAATCGTACAGCATATCCTCACTGTTATTGCTGATGTGCTGTATAATATATGTATTTATTAATATGGAGGTATTTTTATGATTAGGCGCGTATACCAAAGAAGGCTGCATCCGCTGCCATATAGTCTGCATGATTCCCGTATCTGCGGCATAGAACTAAAAGAAGACCGGCTTCTGCTTAAATTCGAGTATGGTTTTATAAAAATTGGTGATACAGCGAAGCAGACAGAAGGAGATGTAGAAATTACAGGGATAGACCTTGATTCCAGCAGTGTCTATCTAATGGAGTATACGGATGTTCTTTGCGGAAACAAGGGGCATTTTAAGGGCGAAAAGGTATCTTTGGAAAAGTTCATCTGCCGGAAAGAAATCCATATGGATGTTATGGATGAAGCATATGGAGATAATCAGGTCAAGCTGTCCGGCTATCTAAATATAGGGGATATCTATTTGGAATGCATGATTGAGATTTATTATTTAGGTGATTTCTGGTATCGGATAGAAGAAAAAAATTCTGCAATGGCAGAGTTGATTTTAAGCGCTGACGGGGACTTGAGTCTTTATTCAGTTCCTGAGGTTGTAGTAAAAAATATCGAGATGTTCAGTATGGAGTTCGACAGGTGGATGCGCAGCAGTCCTTATGGAGAAAGATATCGTGAGGAGTTTGTAGAAAATGGCATGGCTGATATGTGTGTACAGTATGATGAAACTGATTTTATTGAATATCTGAACCGCTATGCATTTCCAGATCAGCCGTCCGCGCTTCTGGAATGGGTCTGCCGATATGATGATGAAATCCCGAAAAAGTATGAAGGAATTCCATGGAAGAACTTTTAAGGCAGAAAAAGGAAAAACAAATGAAAGTTGATAAAGTCAAATAGATAGGAGATGAGGATTTGAAATGTGCAGAGGTTATTAATATTCTTCAGGAACAGGCAGCAGAATCTTATGCATGTGACTGGGATAATGTGGGGCTGTTAGTGGGAAGCCGGGAGAAAGAGATAAAAAAGATATATATCGCACTAGATGCGTCTGATGAAGCGGTTCAGGAAGCCGTATCTATAGGAGCAGATCTGCTGCTGACACATCATCCGCTGATTTTTCGGGGTATGAAGCGGATTACAGACGATGATTTTATCGGACGCAGAGTGATTGCTATGATACGGGCGGATCTGTCCTATTATGCTATGCATACGAATTTTGATGTCATGGGAATGGCAGATCTGGCGGCTGAATATCTGAAATTAAATGATTGTGTGCCTTTGGAGGTTACCTGTGTGGAGGATGGAGCTGCGCAGGGAATCGGGAGAACAGGGAATCTGTTGGAGACTATGAAGCTGTCAGAATGCTGTCAGATGGTAAAAGAAGCATTTGAATTGGCAGGTGTTGCTGTGTTTGGTAATCTGGATATGTCTGTAAAGCGTGTAGCAGTGTGTCCAGGAGCGGGCAAGAGTGATGTGCAAAGAGCTCTGGAAGCAGGGGCAGATGTATATATTACCGGAGATATAGATCATCACACGGGTATTGATGCTGTTTCATGCGGTATGGCGGTAATAGATGCAGGGCATTATGGGATAGAGCATATATTCATACAGTATATGAAACAATTTATCAATGAGAGAATGCCGAATATCAGCGTGGAAGTGCAGAAGAGGTCAGACCCATTTCAAATCGTATAGAAACTGGAGGAAACAGAGTATGTCTGTAAGAAACTGTCAGAAGCCTATAAACATACGGGAAATGGCAGTAACATATTGAGCCGGAGAGTGTGTCTGTAAGAAACTGTCAGAAGAGTAAAATAATGCAGGCAGTGATTTAAAGGGGAAGCTATCTGAAACAAAAAAGATAGAAGAACAAAATAATGTAATCAGTGATTTAAAAATATAAATAATATAAGAAGTGATTTAAATGAAAAGCGGGGTGATGAAATGCAGGATAAGATTTGCAGGGTAGTAATTTGTGGAGAAGAAAAGGAATATGATTATGGAATTAGCTTTTTGGAAATAGCGACGGAATATCAGCCGCAGTATCAGGATGATATTGCTCTTGTTATTTTTAATTATAAATTACGGGAATTGAATAAAAAGCTGGAGATGGACGGGGTATTGGAGTTTGTGACGACAGCGGATACCAAAGGAAGGAAAGCATACCGCAGGAGTCTTCTGATGCTTCTTGAGAAGGCAATTTTTAATCTGTACAAGACGGATGTGCGATTATGTGTCATGCATACGCTGGGGCAGGGGCAGTATTGTGAGCTGGAGGGCAGTCCCAGAATCTCTCAGGAGGTACTAGAACAGATTCGGCAGGAAATGAGCCGGTTATCAGAAGCTGATCTGCCGATTCATAAATATTCGATTCATACAGACATGGCAGTTGCGCGTTTTCAGGAATACGGGATGCCGGATAAGGCGGAGCTGTTCCGGTTTCGCAGGAGTTCGCATGTAAATCTGTATGAGATAGAAGGTTTTCAGGACTATTTCTATGGATATATGATGCCGTCTACCGGCTATTTGAAATATTTTGATTTGCTAGAATATGAAAATGGATTTGTGCTGATGTATCCATATGAAGATACAAAAAAGGTGGCAGAGTTCAGGACTTCGCGTAAGCTATATTGTACACTGATGGAATCAGCGGCATGGGCAAAGCAGATGAAGATCAGCACGATCGGGGAATTAAATGAGCAGATCGTGCGAGGGAGAATACAGGATATTATTCTGCTGCAGGAAGCGGAAATGGAGCAGCGGATTGGGAAGCTTGCGGAGCAGATTGCAGAACACAAAAATAAAAAGTTTGTGATGATTGCAGGGCCGTCATCATCAGGAAAGACGACTTTTTCACATCGACTGTCGATTCAGCTGCGGGCACATGGATTGGTTCCGCATCCGATTGGTATGGATAATTATTATGTAGACAGAGAAAAGACACCGCTTGATGAGAATGGGCAGTATGATTTCGAGTGTCTGGAGGCAGTGGATTTAAGCCTGTTTAATTCAGATATGGAAAAGCTG
Organism: uncultured Eubacterium sp.; assembly: GCA_947385875.1. Taxonomy (GTDB): domain Bacteria; phylum Bacillota; class Clostridia; order Lachnospirales; family Lachnospiraceae; genus Eubacterium_J. The sequence goes on from CANDMV010000031.1 coordinate 30,290, forward strand.
CTGGCAGGTGAACAGATCGAACTGCCGCATTTTAATTTTAAGACTGGAAAGAGGGAGTATAAGGGGGAGTGTCTGCAGCTCGGCCCGGAAGATGTGCTGGTCATTGAGGGCATCCATGGGCTGAATGACAGGCTGCTGTCTACGCTGCCTGCGGAAACGAAGTTTAAAATCTATATCAGTGCATTGACACAGATCAATATCGATGAGCATAATGCAATCCCTACGACAGACGGACGGCTGATCCGCAGGATTGTACGGGATGCGTTTCATAGAGGGTCTTCAGCGGAGCGTACGATTAAGATGTGGCAGTCTGTACGCAGGGGTGAGGAAAAAAATATCTTTCCGTTTCAGGAACATGCAGACGTGATGTTTAATTCTGCTCTGATTTATGAGCTTGCCGTGCTGAAAATGTATGCAGAGCCTCTGCTGTTTGCGATTCCAAGGGAAAGTCCGCAGCATCTTCAGGCAAAAAGACTTTTAAAGTTTTTAGATTATTTTCTTCAGGTGCCGAGTGAGGATGTCGGCAGGAATTCTATCTTGAGAGAATTTATAGGGGGAAGCTGTTTTCAGGTGTAATGTTTTTACGCCCTGCACGGTAATTGTGCAGGGCTTTTTGAACTGTTACGTAGAAAGCGCTTCATCTGCTATGCTTCTTGCTCGATTACCAATAGATACGGATCGAACATTTTTTCATGCAGCTCATCCATAGCCTTTTCCGGATCGGTTTCTTCGCTCATCCATAGGCTGTAGCAGTACTCGCTAAAACCTGAAATGTCCATCTTAAAATTCGTTTCCCATGTATTATTCATAATCCAGGAATAGATAGGGCGGTGGTTATTTTCCTGTCTGCCGTTGCACAGCAGTATCGGATGATGACGCATTTCACCCATATATACCAATGGTGTATCTCTCATGGCAATCAATGCGCTTCCGTCTTTGGATACAAAAGCTAAGCCGTCGTCAGACATATAATATTCCATGCAGGTTCCGGGTATCTGGTCTGTGCCGGGACGGAATGCTTCTGCACCTTTGCGAAGATATAAGCTGCTGGATGGAAGATCCAGATCGAGCGGTAAATATATACTTTCAATATCATCAGAGAGAGTTTTGCCAAGCTCCAGACGAAAATCAATCCGCGGCAGATCTTCATACAGTTTGATATATAGGTCTGAATGGATGGTGCCCGGCAGTGAGTAGCGCAGCCGCAGCAGTGTAAATACCTGGCCGCGCTCAATGCAGGATACATCTTCTAGTTCGCCGGTATAGAGCAGGGCATTTTTCCCGCGTATATTGCGTCCAAGCAGACGGCGCTCATGCTCCTGCGGACAGGAGTGCGGTGGATATTCACTGTTTAGGGAGGTCACTTCATATAATGGAGTGAAAAAAGGGGCTTCTCCATTGCCAAGAAGATTTTTTCCGGTACGTTTATCAATCAGAGCGGTAACGCCTTCATGAGGGCGGCAGCTTAAGTGGAACCAGCGGTTTTCATAACCATAAGGCAGAGTGTAGGTCACTGGATCATAATCATTGATAATATCACGCACCTGTTCTGCTCCGACATAGCATTTTCTGGAATTAAGCGTTGGTTCCTCGGCGGGAAGAGATCGATAAGCATATGTCTTTTCTTCTGATGGGGCAAATGTATCTATAAAACTGATCTTGCGCCCTCTTGGGTGTGGAGAAACCTGACAGGTCAGGGTTTGTCCGTTTTCGCCGATTACTTCAGCATTTTCTAAAAGCAGGCTTTCTATATAAAATTCTACAAGCTGCGGCCCGCTCTGCTGAGTGACATTATATGCGCGGACTTTGCCGTTCGTGCTGTAATAGCGCAGAAGGTCTCCTTTCTCGACCGCAATGTGATTTAACATGCGTGAGGAGGCTTCATGAGCTTTGGAAGCGTAGCTGTTCTTGCGCATGTCCAGATTCAGTACCATAGTATCGTAAGGATTTGTAATGGTAGAGGAATGTCCCCATGTATGCTCAGCGTAAAGCAGCAGATTATTCTGTGCAGCGGAATATAAATCAGGGTATTTTTGAGCGGCTTCTTTGTCCAGTCGTCTGCATAGCTGATAACGGTGTCTGGCATCCAGATAATGCTTTACAGCATAAGGAGTGCTGCCGACACCGTTTGCCCACCAGTCTGTGAGATCACCGCGGTAAATTGGCGCGTAAGCCAATTTTTCGCGTACAGCTTCATATAGTTCGGACAAAGATACCATCTCTAGCCTGATTTCACTGCCGTATTGATTGTTATAAGCTTCGATGGTACGTAAAATCTCTATTTCAGGAGGCGCATTGTCACTGAATACACCGGAGACAGAAGTAATCAGAAAGTCATAAGCATAACCCTGCTCTTCGCACGAAGTAAGGTACTGGTTTAATCCCTGATGAAGAGCAGCCACTGCATCTGGATTTACTTCATCAAGCCCCAGACGGTCGTGAATCATAAAGTTAGAGGCGTGGTTTGGCTTGATACCTAATACATTTCCGAGATTGTAGTGCTCTCCGTTCCAGACTAACAGCCGTCTGCCATGCGCATTTTCCCACCAAAAAGCGTTCTGGTTCTGATAGAGCGGGTACATGCCGTGATGGCAGTGGATATTTAGAAAAAGGAACTCTATTCCGCAGTCCAGCATGGCATCTCGATAGCCCATAGAAATACCATTGACATCCGCGGTCATGGCAGTGAGCATAGAGACACCATGTGAAGCAAAGCGTTCCTGCCAGTCAGCAAGCCGTTCACGGTAGACACTACAGTCCAATAAATCCGTAAAATTAAGATAATTGGCGGAAAGACCGAGCTTACCTTCTGCTGCCAGATGAAAAAAAGCATCCTGCTCTGCCTCAGTAGCAGTCTTAAAAAATTCCTCTACACAGAAAAGTGTTTCGCAATTCCAGCGGAAATTGGAATTTTGCGGCTGTTCCATAATAGAGAGGACAGTTTTGATATAGTCGGACTGTGTATCAATCACACGCTCCTGAAGATCAGTGTATCCTATATCTGTATGGGAATGGTGGATGACATAGACGGTTTTGATACTGTGCTCCATAGTCGTAATTCCTTTCGTATTTGGATTTTTGTCTTGGAAGATAGAATACACAATTGGATCTATTATGTCAATCAGGACTTGCAAATTTGTGTTACATAGTGATTATGAGAACGCCGGATGCGGGGAACTGGTCCGGCTGATTTTGATAAGCCCGAAAATGAAAACGATAAATACATCAGGTCTGACGCCATGCCGGACACGGCCGGCTGATTTTGATAAGCCCGAAAATGAAAACGATAAATACACCGACAGAAATTTTTCCAGATGTAAGATGCTGATCTAAATCTATAATCTATAATCTGATACTGCAATTACAGACAAGCATTACATGAATATTCAGTCTATAACAGCTGTATCCAGTCAGCGATTTCAGGGCAGCATTTCACACCTAAAAATTCTTTTCTGCATAATCAGCGTTTTTCATTGTAAGGCTTATCAAAAACAGCCGGGTGAGGGGAGCTGTCCCGTCTTCCTGAGACGTTGGAAGAATGCTTAGAAGCCCTTAGTATTCTGTACAATACACAGGCGGCG